>JAGARY010000369.1 GCA_017622055.1 Treponema sp.
AAAAGATTAGTGCAACAAATCCTAATGGTACTTATCCGGCAGGAAAAACTATAAATGGATATTTGGAATTTAGAAAAACTGTAACATTACCTGCTGGTGCAAAAGTTAAATTGAATGTTGGAAAATCTGTTGAAATCACAAATCCGGAAACAGAAGCTCAAACTTTCAATTTTAAGTATCCAGTAGAAGAAGGTGATTTAGTTGATGACCTTGATGTAACGGAACTTTTATTTGACTCTGTTACTTTAGATGGTTTTAACGTACCTGTAGATTTACCTGAATCAAATTTAGCAACAAATAAAGATATAAAAATTCTTGCAGGAAAACCAAAAGCTACAAACGTTACAATAATAGGCGAAGATTCTAATGCAATACTTACAGTAGAATTTAACAAACCAGTTCTAAAAGGTTCTGGTACAATTACTCTTACACAAGATTCAGACACATTTAGAGTTCCAACTGTATTAACAGTAGCAGAATATAATGACCTAAAAGCTACATTAGGAAATGCAATTGATACTTACTACAAAAAAGGTGTAAATGGGGCAACATTAAATTCTAACGATACATTAACACCAGATACTTCTACAAAATATATTTTAGATTTTTCTTATGATAATGATAATGAAACTTTATGCAATTTGTTTATTAATAACAAACTCAATGTTGTAAAAATTCCAATTTATTCAAGTGCAGTTTCTGTAAGTGGTTCAACTTTAACAGCAAAATTAACTGGTGAATTTAAATTACCTGTAAAAGGTGCTGAATATTCTGTTTCTATTAGTGAAGGTGCGGTAAAAGATTCTGTAGAAAATGAAAATGAATCGTATACTGCAACTAAAACTGCACCTGGTGTTGAAAATACTGAAATTCGTATAGAAAAGAAAGGATATAAAATTGATAATGCAGGAGATTTGTTGAAGTCTGACGTAAATATGCCAGAAACTGCCCAAATGAAAATTGCTTGCCAAACTCCAGGTTCTTCAATTAAATACGGAATAAATCAAAGATCAAGTACCCATGTTGTAATAAATGACTGTAGCTATCATGATACAAAAACTGCTGATGTTACAATTCCGATAATAAATGAAAATTATACTGGAACAATAACTCTTGGAACATCTGTACTTACTTTTGATACTGCTAAAGGAATGAAGTTTGCCATTGCAGCACAAGCTTCTAAAGGAACTACACAATCAGAAGAGGCCTATGAGTATGCTGCAAGAACTGTTTTGAAATTTGATATAGGTAATAAATACAGAAATGTTGATAATCAAGGAACAACATTAAATGAAGATAATCATGGCAATTTCCTAACACCAATAAAAGATAGCAATGGAAATAACTCCAATGTTTCTAAACTAACTATTTGGATAATAGGTGGAGATAGCGATAGTGGTGGAAATACTATAGATCCATTCCCACTTTCTTGGGGAGACCCTTCTAACTTTAAAATGATGAAATTAGATCCTGGTACTGATAATAATAATCGAATTACAAAAGATAAAACAACTGTAAAAGGTGAATGGTATTGGATTACTTGGGACATAAGTGCTCCAACTTACCACGGTTTTGTTGCTGGTGATGTACCTTCCGATGCTCAAGAAAATGGTCCTTCTATTTGGTATGCAGGTGAATGTTTTTATACACCGTTAAAATCTTATTATATTCTTTACCCAGGTGAAACTTTGTATATGACAATGAAAGATAGTTTTTATGATAATGAATCTAAAAAACAGATAAACTATGATAATGATGATAGAGCTGATTACTTCTTCCGTTGGAAAAACATTGGTACTCGCTAACAGCTTTTCCAACGTATAATATATTTTTAATTTTTTTCTTAGGACTGATTTTCTAAATTGTAAGAGAATCAGTCCTTTTTATTATGGTGTTTGTGCAAAATCTTTGTGTCTAGTAGGAAAAAATGTAAAAAAATATGTAAGTTGAATAAAAAAAAAATTTTAAAAATTACTTTTCACGGAATATAAAAATACGGTAAAATATCTCATAGGAGTAAAAAAAATGGATTTACCTAACAAAAGACCTGATGATATGGTTAGAATTACTACACCAGAGTTGGCTCAAAAATTTATTGAGGAACAAGTAGCTTTAATTCGTGAACAAGTAAAAGACAAAAAGGTTTTGCTTGCTCTTTCTGGCGGTGTAGACAGTTCTGTTGTTGCTGCTTTATTAATTAAAGCAATTGGAAAACAACTTGTTTGTGTGCATGTTAATCACGGATTAATGCGCAAAGGCGAAAGCGAACAAGTTATTGAAGTTTTTAAAAATCAACTTGATGCAAATCTTATTTATGTTGATGCAACGGACCGCTTTTTGGATTTATTAAAAGATGTGTCGGAACCAGAGAAAAAGCGTAAAATCATTGGTGGTGAATTCATTAAGGTTTTTGATGAAGAAGCTTCTAAATTAGAAGGAATTTCTTTCCTTGCACAAGGAACAATTTATCCAGATATTCTTGAAAGTGATGGTGTAAAAGCTCATCACAATGTTGGTGGACTTCCAGAAGGAATGCAATTTGAACTTGTTGAACCTGTTCGTTTGCTTTTTAAAGATGAAGTTCGTGTTGTTGGTGATGCACTTGGTTTACCAAAAGGAATGGTTTATCGTCAACCTTTCCCAGGACCTGGACTTGGTGTTCGTTGTCTTGGGGCAATTACTCGCGACCGTTTGCATGCTTTGCGTGAAGCAGACGCAATTTTGCGGGAAGAATTTGATAACGCTGGTTTGGCAGGAAAAGTTTGGCAATATTTTATTTCTGTTCCAGATTTCAAGAGCGTTGGTGTAAAAGACGGAAAACGCTATGAAGGTTGGCCAGCAATTATTCGTGCTGTAAACACAACAGATGCAATGTCTGCAACAATCGAAGAAATTCCATATTCACTTTTGCACAAAATTACAAATAGAATTACAAGCGAAGTTGAAGGAATTAACCGCGTTCTTTACGATTTAACTCCAAAACCAATTGGAACAATCGAATGGGAATAAGTTCGAATTAAGAATTAAGAATGCGGAGAGGGCAATTCTTGATACAAGACACCAGCAAATGAAAATTTGTCTGGTGTTTTTTTTTCAAAAATAAAAATCTATGATATAATCAAAAAGTTATGGAAAATTTTTTTAATTCAATTCACAGTTTTATTGGTTCTTTTAGTGGTTTTTTGTACAACCCTTGGGTTCCACTTTTCTTAGTTATTGGTGGTTTTTATTTAGCTTTCAGAACAAAGTTTGTTCAGTTCAGATTATTCAAAGAATCTATCAAAGTTGTTACTGAAAAACCAAAAGGTGAAAATTCAATTTCTTCTTTTGGAGCCTTAATGGTTTCTACAGTAAGCCGTGTTGGAACAGGAAATATTATTGGTGTTTCAACTGCAATTTGTATGGGTGGTGTAGGTGCAGTTTTTTGGATGTGGTTGATTGCCCTTATTGGTGGAGCTTCTGCTTTTGTTGAATCTACATTGGCTCAAATCTACAAACGTAAAAATCCAGATGGCTCTAGCTATGGTGGTCCTTCTTATTACATGGAAACAGCTTTAAAACAACGCTGGCTTGGTATTATTTTTGCTATTCTTGTAATTTTAACTTACGCAGTTGGATACAACGCTTTGGCTTCTTATAACTTGCAATCTACATTTGCAGAATTTTCTTTCTATGATGCAAAAATCACTCCAATAATTATTGGTGCTGTTTTGGCAGTTTTATTTGCACTTTGTGTTTTAGGTGGAGCTAAAAAATTAGTAAAAGTTACAAGCTACTTAGTTCCAATTATGGGCGTTTTGTACATTGCAGTTGCACTTGTTGTAATTGTTATGAACATTACAAAATTCCCAGTAATGATTAAAGATATTTTTGTGGATGCATTTAATTTTAAAGCTATTTTTGGTGGATTTGGTGGTTCTTGTTTGATGTATGGAATTAAACGTGGGCTTTATTCAAACGAAGCTGGTATGGGGTCTGCACCAAACGCTGCTGCTACTGCAAGTGTTTCTCACCCTGTAAAACAAGGGCTTGTTCAAATGCTTTCTGTATTTATTGATACACTTTTGATTTGTACAGCTACAGCATTTATGTGTTTACTTTCTGATGTTGCTCCAACTGCCGAAATTGCAGGTGCCGCTTATGTTCAACAATCATTAAAAGATTCTTTAGGAGCCT
>JAGARY010000370.1 GCA_017622055.1 Treponema sp.
TGTTGTGTTTGTTTCGGGTAATAAAAAAGCTCAACTTTTAGACGAAAATACCGATAATATTGGTAGAGGCAGGTCAAGATGATGATTGATAAACTTGGAGGGTTGAATCCCCTCACTAACGTGCAGAATACTCACCGTACCACAGCGAAATCCACTGTTTCCGCCGGTGTAGATTCTATTTCTGTTTCCAAAGAAGCTCAGGAAATGGCAGAAGCTTACTATTTATCTGAGGTAGCCGCAGAAACACCAGATGTTCGAGAAGATTTGGTTGCGCAGGTTAAGGCAAAGATTCAAGATCCTGCATACATAAATGATATAGTAATTGATTCTGTTGCCGACAAAATTCTTGAGAGCTATTTCGGTCTCTAAGTTTCTTTGACTTAAAAAAGGCTGCTTTCATGTTCTTGAATAAGGAAACAGAAAGCAGCTTTTTTTTTCAACAAAATAAATCTCTGTAAACCTTTTTTATTGGGATTTTATCTATTGAGTATATCAATAAATTCAACTAAAATAATAAAATGTTTGTAAAACATAAACCTTGTATTTAGAGGAAAAACCATGTCTGATTTGTTTTTTAAAATTTCACCAAACATAATCCTAGGTTCATATACTGCCTCAAGAATTGGGCAATTTGCAAAGGATTGGGGCACAAGGTACATTGTTATTTTAGACCCTGTACTAAAAGAATCAGGTGCAACAGATTCTATTCTTAAATCCTTATCTGCAAGAAAAGTTGAATACTTTGTATTTGACGAAATTAAATCAGCAGTAGACTCTGAAACTGTAAAAAGAGTTCTTTCTTTGGCAAGAGAAGCTCATATTCATGGAGTTATTGGAGTTGGTGGTTCCTCTGTAATGAATTTAGCCAGAGCTGTCAGTGCTATCTACAACGAAGTTCACGATTTATACGATTTTTTAGATGGTTCAACACCAACATCTGGAGCATTACCATTAATTAGCGTGCCTACAACTATTAGAAATATGTTTATTTTTACTGAATCAGTTCCTGTAGTGGATGCTAGGAATCGTCAGCTAAAACTAATAAAGGTACAAAATGGACTTTGCAAACTTGTTTTATTTGATTCCAACTTAAATGTTTCTTTAACAGAAAATCAAGTTGGTGCAATTTCCATTGACAGCTTGTGTTTAGCCACAGAAGCTTATCTTTCACAAAAAGCATCTTTCTTTTCTGATATGTTAGCAGAAAAAGCTGTTGAATCCTTAGGTTATGCCATGGACGGTTCAAATTCCCTAAATATTTCTGCAACCCCTACCACATTACTAATTCAAGGTGGTTGTGTTGCTTCTTTAGCCTCTGCAACCAGTTCAATCGGGCCAGCGTCTTTGCTAGGACTAGCAATTTCTGCTCGATACAATGTTTCCCACGCTTTAGTTGCAACAATTTTATTGCCCTACGTTATAGAAGATGTTGCAAAATATAAAGCTGATAGAATTGCGAAAATTGCAAGAATAATGAATCTTGTAGACGAAGATACTTCTCCAGAAGAAGTTCCTAGTATCTTTGCAGAAAACATTCGCCATCGTTTAGCGCATGCAAATTTACCTGCTAGACTTAAAGATTTGTCTTTAACAATGGAACAACTTTCTCTTGCTGCAGAAGATGCAGGTCAGATGGACTTGATAAATGGAA
>JAGARY010000371.1 GCA_017622055.1 Treponema sp.
CTCATATGTTTCAAATTTGTATTTTTCATTGCGAGACGTTAACCCCATTTCTTGTCATTGCGAGGAGCGAAGCGACGTGGCAATCCTGTGTATGCACGTTTTTTCACTAGATTGCTTCGACTGAAGTCTCGCAATGACTGATATAGGAAAAAAATCCCTATATATATAATTCCCTCAAAAGTGAAAATTTATGCAACTTGATGAGAAAAAAATGAAAAAATTTGATTTTTTTTGTCGAAGTCTAAAATGAGCAAGACCCCAAATGCATAGAAGGTGGTGTTTTTGGCAGCGCCCGAGATTGAGCACCACCGAAGGTGCCGACCTAGGGAGCGACGGCTGAAAGCCGGCAGAATGCTCCGGTGGAGCATTTTGAGCGAGTCTCCGAGCAGCTGTGCTGCGAAGGCATGCGGAGCATGGGACGGTGAGCGGCAGCGAAGTGCGAAACCGAGGTAACCTAATCCGCTGCGCCCAAAAAATTATTTTACAGCTGCTTTTAAGTCTTCAACTTTGTCGCATTTTTCCCAAGGGAATTCGGCACGGCCAAAGTGTCCGTAGCTTGCTGTTTTTTGGTAAATTGGCTGTTTAAGATTTAATGTTTTTACAATTCCTGCTGGTGTACAATCAAAAACTTTGTTTACTGCGGCGCTGATTTTTGCAGAATCCACTTTTTCTGTGCCGAATGTGTCTACAAAAATAGAAACTGGGTATGGAACTCCAATTGCATAAGCTAATTGAACTTCAGCACGGTCTGCCAATTCTGCGGCAACGATATTTTTTGCAATGTAGCGAGCCATGTAAGCAGCACTTCTGTCTACTTTTGAAGGGTCTTTTCCACTGAATGCGCCACCACCATGACGTCCCATTCCGCCGTATGTATCTACAATGATTTTGCGTCCAGTTAAACCAGAGTCGCCGTTTGGTCCACCAATTTCAAATTTTCCAGTTGGATTTACGTAGATTTTTGTGTTTGAATCTAAAAGTCCTGTTGGTTCTAAAACTGGATTAATGATTTGTTCAATTACAGTTTTGCGAATTTCTTCTTGTGAAACTTCTGGGTCGTGTTGATGGCTAATTACAACTGCATCAATTCTAACTGGTTTGTGGCCTTCGTATTCAATTGTAACTTGGCTTTTTGCGTCTGGACGAAGCCAAGAGATTTTTTTTGACTTTCTTAATTCTGTTGCTTTGAGCAAAAGTTGGTGTGAATACATTACAGGAGCTGGCATTAATTCTGGAGTTTCGTTACAAGCAAAACCAAACATCATTCCTTGGTCTCCAGCACCTTGTTGTCCTTCGTATTCGTCCAAACCTTTTCCTACAACACCTTGGTTAATATCGCTTGATTGTGCGTGAAGTTTGTTTACAAATTCACATGTGTTTCCGTTGAATAAAAGAGCGTCATCATCATAACCAATTTGGCAAATAACTTTGCGAGCAATTTCTTCTGCTTCTTTTGCAATAATTGCCGCATTTTTGTCTTGTTCTTCTTTGGAACCTGTTTGGAATCCAATTTCTCCACCACACAAAGCAAAATTTGTTGTTGTAAATGTTTCACAAGCAACGTGGCATTCTGGGTCTAATTGTAAACATCTGTCTAAGATAGCATCTGAAATTTGATCACAAACTTTGTCTGGATGTCCTTCCCCAACAGATTCTGATGTAAATAAATAGTGATTTTTGTTAGATAAGATAGCACTCATTTTGAGTCTCCTATTTAGCAAGATTTTTGAGGATTTGATTCCCTTGCAAAACTTTTTTTCTGCAACGCAGCCTTTATAAAAGTTTTGATTTCGCCCTGCAATTTGGATAAATCGGCGAAATTTGTTTTGTATTTTGTTTGAAATTTATTATGTTGATAATATACAGAGTATTGACATAAAAATCAACTCTTGCAATTTATAGTGATTTGCTATATTTTATCTATACTATTTTTATTGGAGATTAGTAATGTCATTAAAGAAATCATTTTCAAAAGATAAGACAAAATGTACAGTTACATTTACAGTAGAACCAGAAGCAGCACAAGGTGCAAAAACAGTAAACATTGCTGGTGATTTTAACAGTTGGAGTAGCACAGACACTCCTTTGAAAAAAGGAAAAGATGGTTCTTTTTCTGTAAAAATTGAATTAGAAACAAACAAAGAATATCAATTTAGATATTTACTTGACGGTTGCCGTTGGGAAAATGACTGGAAAGCAGACAAATATATTCCAGCTCCATACAGCAACGCAGACAACTCTGTTGTTTGTACTTCAAAAAACAAATAATTTTTAATTTTTTTTATAAAAGATTTTTCAAAGCCGTTGAGAATAAAAGATTTTGTTCTTGATGGCTTTATTTATTTTAAAATTAGTAAATCGTTTTACAACTGTATTATCAACAAAAATACTTTCAAAAAAATCAAATATATCCGATACTAGAAGAATGTTAAAACGCTTGAAAATAATTATTTGTGTTATATTTTTTGTTTTTACAATTCCTGTTTTTTGTACAACTATGAGCGCTGCTCAAGCTAAAGTTTACAGAGAAAATTTTGTTTCTATGGCTAAACAAAAAGTCGGCTCTCCTTATGTTTATGGTGCTGTAGGACCAGATACTTTTGACTGTTCAGGTTTAATTTATTTTTGTGCCAGAGAAGCTGCCAATAAACAACTTCCACGAACTGCAAAAGCTCTTTATAGTTATTGTCGCATTGTAAAAGATTCAAACCGTGAAGTTGGAGATTTGTTGTTTTTTAAAACTACAGCAAGCGGAAATGTTTCTCATGTAGGAATTTATATTGGAAATAATCAATTTATTTCGGCAATTAGTGATGGTCCTAACACAGGTGTTATTATTTCTTCCTTACAACAAGATTATTGGAAAGGAAAATATATTGGTGCTGGGCAATTTTTGCCTTCTGGAAAATCTGGTTTTGAAGATGAAGAAGACATAATAGAAGAAATTGCTGTTTTAGATTCAAACAGTCCTGATAGAACAAGTTCTTCTAGCGGAAAATCTGGAAACTTTAAAGGAAGTAGTTTTTATAATTCAAACGCTGCTTGGAAAGATTCTATTGTTTTTGATGGTTCTGTTAGTGCCAGTTGGTCTTTTATTTCGCCAAAAAGATTTTTATTTATGTTTAGAGGAATTGATTCTTCATTTAATGCTAGAATTACAAAATGGCCTTTAGAACCAGGTTTAGGATTTGGTTTTAAATGGAGTGCAGGAACTGATGTTTTTCAATTTCCAATTTTATTGAGTTTTACTCTTAATGATTTTGTAAGATTTTATGCAGGTCCTGTTTTTACTGCTGGAAATGCAAAAATGGTAGATACTGATAAAGATATTTCTGCTTCCATTTTTCCTGGAATTATTGGAGTTTCTTTTTCTACGCCTACCATTGATGCGGGAAAAGTAAAATTGCAATTTGTGCAAGACATAAATTATTCTGTATTTAATAACACAGGCGGCGGTGCTCTTTCTTTTTTGGAATCTATTTCAGCTGGACTTGTTTTTCATACAGGAATTAGAGTTCTTCTTCCTTTGAATGCATTTTTTTAGTAGATTATTAATATGAAAAAAAATAGATTTTTCAAATTTTTATTTTTTACTTTTTCTTTTTTGATTTGTTGTGGTTTTTCTAGTTGTAAAGTATTTCTTTCTTTAACACAAAACCAAAATGGGGATGTAAATGTTGAATTTTCGGGCATTCCGGAAGAAGCATTTATTAATACAATTAAATCTTTTTTGGCAACTGATTCTGAATCTACAACAAACAAAAATCTAATTATTGATACTACTCAAATAAAATCTTTTTTGGTTAATTCCGAATTTACAAATGTGGAAGTTTCTAATCAAATTGGTGCGAATGTTGATATAAAAATGACAATCCCAAAAGATAAAACATTCATTTTTGATTCAAAATTAGTTTTTTCTAATAATTCTGAGTCAAATTCAAGTTTTGGAATTGAACTTTCTCCTGCAACTTTACAAACTTTTTATGCCAACGCCGACGAACAAATTATTAGCATTTTAGACATTTTGATTTCCCCTGCTTTCTACGGTGAAGAAATTTCCGAAGAAGAATATATAGAAACAATTGCTTCGTTGTATGGAAATGATGTTGCCGCTGAAATGAACAAAAGCGAAATCTACATCACTTTAAAAAACAAAAGCGGCAAGACTCTTAAAAAATCTTTACCGCTTAAAACTTTGCTAACATTAAAGCAAGCTATAAAAATTGGATGGTAGCCATAACTTGCCCCGAAAAGTGATTCTCGCATTAAATACAAAAATGACACTCTATACAATCTTTTTGTCACTGCGAGCGAAGCGTGGCAGTCCAATTTACAAAAATCACTTTTTCAATGGATTGCCACGGCGTCCTTTGGACTCCTCGCAATGACATCAATTCTGAATTATTCCAAACTGCTTCTGTCCAATTTATCAAAGCCGTCTGTAAGTTTTTTGGCAATTTCTTTAAGTTTTGCCAAATCGCCTTTTCTTGCGCCTTCAATGTTCATTGGCATAACTGGATCGTGCAAACTCATGCGGAGTAAAATCCAACCTTGAACATCTTCGCCTTTGAAAGTTAAACGAATTCCTTCGTAAGATTGTGGCATTTGATAACCAGCATCTGTAGCACGTTTTTTGAATTCTTCCAAAACTTTTGTACCGTAAGATTTAAAATCATCATCATTAATCTTAAATCTGTATTCGCCTTCTTCTACCAAAGGAGGAAGTTTTTCAATTAAGCTATCAAGTTTTTTACCTTCTTTTGCTGCCTGAGCTAAAGCAATTACAAGTTTTACAGCAAGGAACGCACCATCATCCAAGAAATAATTATCTTTTAATGCTCCGTGACCACTTGTTTCCATTGCCAAAGGACTAACTTGACCTTTTGCATTAAGTTCTTTTTGTTTGTTGATTACGTTCTTATAACCACGCATGTAGCAAAGGTGTTTTAAGCCCAAAACGTCTTCCAAGAAATAAGTTAATCTGTCTGAAGTTACAGAGTCTGTAATAATTGTACTTCCTGGATATTCTGGAGCCAAAATTGCAGCAATCATAGCGATAATAGAATCGCGGTTTACTTCGCTTCCGTCAGATAAAACAGCACTCATTCTGTCTACGTCTGTATCAAAAATCAAACCTAAATCTGCTTTATTGTTCAAAACTGCATTTCTAATTGCTTCCATTGCAGCTTTGTTTTCTGGGTTTGGAATATGATTTGGGAACATTCCATCTGGTTCAAGGAATTGGCTTCCTGTTGTATCTGCACCAAGTGGTTTTAAGATTTTGTCTACAAAGAATCCGCTGGCACCGTTTCCGCTGTCTACAACAATGTGAAGACCTTCCAAAGGCAATTTTCCGCTTGGAGTTTGGTCTGCCAAAGCATCAGCAATTTTCTTTTTAAGATATTCTGCGTAAACACTTAATAAATCATATTTTTCAATGTAAGCATTGTCGTTTACAGGATTCAACAAAGAAGCAAGTTTTAAGATTTCTGTAATGTCGTCGTGTTCAAGTCCGCCATCTTTATCAAAAAACTTAATTCCGTTTCTGTTAAAAGGAAGATGGCTTGCTGTAATCATTGCAGAACCTTGGAATGCTGTGTCTGCAAAAACAATAGACATAAACATTGCTGGAGTTGTTGCCATTCCACAATCAACAACTTTTGCACCTGCACTTACCATTCCGGCAATTAATCCGTCTGCCAAAGCTGGCCCAGAAACTCTAGAGTCGCGACCAACACCAATTGTCAATGCAGTTGCATCGCAATCAAGTTTTTTTGCCAACCAACTAACGTAAGCACAACCAATTTGTTTTACAATATCAGGAGTTAAATTTACGTTTTCTCCTTCCACACCTTCTATAGCAACGCCACGAACGTCACTTCCGTTTTGCAATTTCAATAATTCACTCATAATTTTATTATAATACATTTTCTATTAACTGTCATTGAGAGATTTTGCTTAAAACATTCCATATTTCGTTTTTTACCACGGATAGAATAATTCTTTACAAAGTGATATTCTATCATCATGAAAATTTCGGAAGTGATTCAAAAATCTAGAAAAATCGTAATTAAAATTGGTTCAAATACTCTTGCAAAAGAAGATGGAACTCAAAACACAGAATTTATGCAAAATTTTGCTCGTCAATGTAGCAATTTAATTAAACAAGGCAAACAGATTGTTTTGGTTTCTTCTGGAGCACAAGTTGCGGGAGTTTCTACAACAAAAGAATGGGCGCGCAAAAAAGATGTTCATTATCGTCAGGCTCTTTGTTCAATTGGGCAAGTTGAATTAATGCATCAGTGGCGAAAAGCTTTTGCTATGGAAAATCTTCACATTGGGCAACTTTTACTTACAAAAGACGATTTTGAAAACGAACATCGCTCGCTAAACATTAGAAATACACTTTTTACACTTGTTGATGAAGGCGTTGTTCCAATTATTAACGAAAATGATAGCGTTAGTTTTGACGAAATTAAAATTGGAGATAACGACAATCTTTCGGCATTAACAGCAATTCTTTGGAGTGCCGATTTATTGATTTTGTTCACCGACGAAAACGGAATTTACACAGATAATCCAAAAACAAACAAAGACGCAAAATTAATTGAAGTTGTTGAATCTATTCCTGAACTTAGAAAATCAATTAAAATTGGCGAAACAAATGCTTTTGGAACTGGCGGAATTGAAACAAAAATTCAAGCAGCCGAAAAAACAACAGTTTACGGAATCCCAATGATTTTGGCAAACGGAAGAGTTGAAAATTCCCTTGAAGATTTAACAAAAGATTCTGCAAAAGGCACATTATTTTTGGGTGAATAGTCTATAACACGGAGGCATTTATATGGATATTAATACAAAAATTTCCTGCATTGGAACTGGCGCAATGGGCGGTGCAATTATTGGTGCACTGGCAAAAAAATATAAAAATATTTCTGTTACAGACAAAAACGCTGCCTTTGGAAAATCTTTTGCAGAAAAAAACAATTGTACTTTTGTAGAAAAAAATGCAGATGTAATTAAAGATTCAAAATACATTTTTATTGCAGTAAAACCACAATTTTTAGATGAAGTTTTTGCAGAAATTTCTTCATCAATTACAGAAAATCAAGTTGTAATTTCTATGGCAGCCGGCGTAAAAATTGAAAAATTAAATAATTTTGCTCCAAAAGCCAGATTCATTCGCATAATGCCAAATGTTTGTGCTTCAATTCAAGAATCAATGATTTCTGTTTGTTGCAATTCAAATATTAAAGCGGAAGAATTAAACCAAGCTAAAGAACTTTTAAGTGAATGTGGTATTGTAGAAGAAGTTCCAGAAAAGTTAATGGATTGTGTAACAGCCGTTAGTGGTTCAGGACCCGCTTTTGTGTTTATGTTCATAGAAGCAATTGCCGACGCTGCAGTTCGTTGTGGAATGCCAAGACAACAAGCTTACACTTATGCAGCACAAACAGTAAAAGGTTCAGCTGAACTTGTTTTGCAAACTAAAAAACATCCAGCCGAATTAAAAGATATGGTTTGTTCACCAGCAGGCACAACAATTGAAGGCGTTTCTGTTTTAGAAGAAAACGGATTCCGCAACGCAGTTATAAAAGCAATCTGTGCTGCAAACCAAAAATCAATTGATTTAGGAAAATAGAATCAATCTATTCTGCACGAACTGTTCCTTTGTCTATTGTTTGATTATCGCTTTCCAAAATGCGAATGCAAGGTTCAGTTCGTTCCATAATCAATGGGAAATGTTCAGGAACTAACAACATTGTTTCACCATCAGTTTCCATAATGATTGGTTTATCGTAATAAATCTTAATTTTTTCGGCAGTATGAAGAGTTGCCAAATCTGGACCAAAAGAACCATCAACAAAGTGATGATTTTCAAGCATCAACTTTAACAAACCTAATTTTGGAGTTACACAAACGTTATGATGATTTGGGAAAATCACATGACCGCCACCGTAAACTCTGTATCCAGACGCACCAACAGTAAACATTTCTATTGGAGTTGTAATTTCTTCTGTCTTATTACCATCTTTATCATAAAGTTCAAAACGTCCAGTTCCTGGTGGGAAAGTTGGATCATACAAAAGTCCACTTAAAGGAACACAAAGGTGATAAAAGTTTCCAGGAAGTCGTTTTTTAATAAAATCAGTTAAATACGCAACATAAGCATCAATACCAATACTTGTAATATTAAATGCAAACCATGGAGTATCTTTTATTCTTTCGTCATATTTATCAGAGAATTTTCGTGGATCTTTTCCGTAAGCTTTAATCTGTTCTTCTGTAGGATTTCCTTCGTAATAAACTTTTACCGCTTTTGCATTTGCAAAATGAAGTGGACCTTCAAGCAATTCAATAGTTTCTTCCAAAGAATGACCGTCTGTTCCGTCGTTTCCTGTTCCAAGTGGCAAACGTAAAATTGTAATTTTGTTCATTACAACGTCTCGTTTTGTTTCAGATTCATAAGCTGCTTTTATAAGGGCTGTTTGAACTTCCTGACAAGTTCCATCACCACCAGCAGTAACCAAAAGACAAACAATATCATCATCAAGAGCTGCATATTCTGCAATTACAGCATCTGTTAATTCACGGGCATGATTTGCATATTTTGTTCTGTAAATTTTTGATTCAACTGACTGAGTAACAGTTGGTTTAGATAAATTTCTTAAAACTGCATCTGCTAAAATATTCTTTAATTTTGTTGATTTTTTTCTGTGAGTAAAACAACCTGCAGTTTTATTTGCAATAACTGTAATTACAACCTTCTTGTTTTCCCATAATTTATTTTTAGATACCAAACAAGAAATAGCTTCAGCAACATAAGCTGGTGATAATAAATTTTCTTTCATTTTAAAACTATACGACATAAATAATAAAATTGTCAATAAAAAATGCTGGCATACAAAACATTTACACAATAATGTTGAAAACAAAAGAAAAAAAGATTATTTTAACTCTATGCATTTAAAAGATTTTGAACAGATAAAAGATAAAATCAATACACAATATTTATTTGGAAGTGATAGTTCTTTAGCTAATTTGTATTTGTTAAAAGATGTTTTAAATATTTTATGTTACCAAAAAAATGATATTTTATTCCGCCAATACGATTTTACTGATAATATAAAAGGCTTTGCATTCCCAATTTCATTAAATCCTGATTTTACAATTGAAGAAGTTTTTGAACATTTTTTTAAAGAAATTAACAAAAATTCAGATGAAAATATTCATTTTTGCTATTTTACAGAAGAACAAAAGGCACTTTTTGATAAATTTTTGCAAAAAAAAGGGCACTCTGTTGAATGGAACTCAAAACGCGAAGACAGCGACTATTTGTATTTACAATCAGATTTAGCAGATTTACCTGGTTCAGAATATCAAAAAAAGCGAAATCACGTATCAAAATTCATCAAAAAACACGAAAAAGAATATTCATTTACATATTTTGATGCTTCAACAATCACACCTAAAATAAAAGAAGATTTTGTAAAAGTTACAAAAAAATGGTTATGTGAATTTTCTGGAAATATTGATAATACAGTGGCAAATGAAAGCAAATCTATGGAATTTGCAGTAAATCATCTGTCCTCTTTTGATTTTTTTGGTGGAATTTTATACATAAAAGAAAAACCAAGAGCAATCACTTTGGCAAGCAAAATCTCTGAAAAAGTAATAGATATCCACTTTGAAAAATGTCTTTCTGAAGCAGCAAAAGACGGTGGCTACGCAATGATAAACAATCTTTTTGCCAAAGAATGTAAAAAATTTAAATATATAAATCGGGAAGAAGATTTAGGAATTGAAGGATTACGAAAAGCAAAACTTTCTTATAAACCAGAAATCATTTTAGATAAATATTATGGAAAGTTGATTTGATAAAAAAATGACAAAATTTGCAAATTTTCTTTAAATTTTATCTAAAAAATCATCAATTTGTGAATTTACATCCGCTAAAATGTTCTTTTTTAATTGTTCTGCCAATTCTGTTTTTGTTGGCTTTTTTATATTAGAATTTGATTTTTCATCTTTATGTTCTTCAAAAAGCGTAATAGGCGGAACGTCTAATCCTTCCGCAATTTTTTCTATGGTAGAAAGTTTTGGAATATTTCTGTAAGTTTCCATCAAACCAATATAACTTGTAGAAGTGTTACTATATGCCGCAAGTCTTTCTTGAGAAATCCCCTTTTCTTTTCTAATTCGTTTAATATTTTCAATTACAGTTTTTTCCAAACTCATACATATATATTATGATATATTTTTTCTTGTAAATGTTTGCGTATCTGATATAATTTTTATACTAAAGTTAATACATTTCTAAAAAAAATTGAATTTTTTTTAAATTATTATTCAAACGGTCATTAAATGACACAGTCAACATTTATACTATTTTGATGCAAATGATACTAAGGTATCGTCAATCTGATTTTTTGGAGGAATTTATGGCTAATATTTATTCTACTAGCGGCGGTGCATTAAACTATTTAAGAATGATTTCTGAAAATCTAGAAAACAATCATTTTACCATTTCAAATAGTAAAAATGTTATGTTTGCACTCAATTACTTAAATAGATTTTTTGGCACAACAACAGAAGAAACTGTAATTCTTACAGGATTATTATCAACAAAATTTAATTCCGACTTTGATTTTGTAACAATCGCTGATATAGCAAAAAACTTTAATACAACTCCTTTTAGAATATTAGAATTCTCTGAAGAAATTGAATCTTTAATAGACAAAAACTTAATCAGATTTCATCAAACAGAACCTACAAATATTAAAGTATATGTAATAAACGACAATGTTCTTCAAGCAATTAATAAAAATAATTCTTCTAGAATAACAACAAAATCCGAAATTCAAAAACCTACATCTATGAGATTTATTGAACCTAATAAAATTAAAGAAACAAAACTTTTTTATTCATCAGAAATTGAAAATGAAATTACTAGATTGGAAGAATCTTTATCTGAAAAAAATTTTATGGAAATTCAAAATCGGCTTGAAGAAAAAGGAATGGCAAAAGGAATTACAATTATGCTTCATGGATATTCGGGAACTGGAAAAACAGAAACCGTTTATCAAATTGCTAGAAAAACAAACAGACCAATTTTATACGCAGATTTTGGATCTATTATTAGTAAATGGAGTGGAGAAACAGAACAAAACATTTCTGCACTTTTTAAGGAATACAAAGCCATCTACACTGCATTTACAGAAGAAGATAAAAATGTACCAATACTATTAATTAACGAAGCAGATACATTATTTGGAAAAAGAAGTACTTCCCCAGAAACTGGATTTTTAATTGCACACAACACACTTCAAAATTTGTTGCTAGATCTTATGGACAGTTTTGACGGAATTATGATTATTACCACAAATATTGCAGAAAATTTTGACCAAGCATTTGAACGAAGATTTCTGTTCAAAATAAAATTTGAAAAGCCAAATGAAGAAATGCGAAAACTTATGTGGAAATCTAAAATATCTGGAATTTCGGAGGAATCTGCTGGAAAATTCGCAAAAAAATACGATTTTTCTGGTGGTCAAATCCAAAATATCGTCAAAAAAATCACTTTAAACGAAATCCTTTCGGGCCACAAAAACAACGACGACGAAATAGACGACCTCTGCAAAACCGAAAAACTCAACAAACAAGAAAACCACCACATTGGCTTTGGCGGGTAAAAACTTGCGGATTTGATATAGTGTGATATACTAGGAAAGATATAAAAATGGATTCTACTATCAAAAAAGTTTGATAGAGAAAATAAATGCTATACGAGGAGATATAGAAACATGAAATGTACATGTGGAAATGAACTATTAGAAGGTTCAAAATTTTGTAACAACTGTGGGGAGCCAGTTAGAATTAATTGCCCAAACTGCGGAACATATTTGCTAGAAAATTCAAAGTTTTGTCATATTTGTGGTGCAGATCTTGAAGAAACTTATGAATTTATTGATAAAGAAACTGGTGCGAAATTTAAATCAAATATTTCACCAGATGTAATTAATAATTGTGCAAGTGAAATTTCAACTGGGTTTGATTTTGAAGAATGGTGTGATAATCATATAACAGATATTAATACACGAAAATTTTTAATGTCAGCGAAAAATAAGGTAGTTTGGATTGGTGATAAAGCCATTCAAATAGGAAAATTTTTATGGTCTATTGTATTGAGATTCCAAGAAACATTCAAAGGAGTTATTTCCGCTGCTGTTGTAGGCTTTATTTTTGCACAAATTCCAATTTTAGGAGTTATTTTAGGACCTTTAGTTTTTGCAGTTTTGGGAACAGCTTGGGGCGTAAAAGGTCTTGCTCAAGATGCAGTAAAAAGCTTGTCTCCTGAAACTAGAGAAAAAATTGAAAGTACAATGCAATCAACTTTTGACAAATTAGGATTATCAATTTCAAATAAAGCTGCTCTAGCAATTGAAGCTAACCTGTAAATTATACAAATTATGATATACCAAATAGGATTATAAAAAAATATTTGGTATATCATACAAAAAAGGAGATAATATGAATAATAATGATTATAATCCAAAAAGACCTATAAAACAAATTGGAAAAGATGCTGACACGTTGAAAGATGGCAAAAGGGAAGCAGGACTTTATTTGACTATAGGAGGAACTACAGCTCTATGGTTATTAATATCATCTTTAGGAAAAACTTGGTGGTTCTTAATTTGGCTAGGGGCTAATCCTATTCATATTGCAAATCCCGCATTATTTGGATCTGCAATAGGGATTATTTGTATTGCAACATTATTCACAATAACACGAGTTATTTTCTGCCAAAGAAGTATTATCCGCGGACTTGAAAACTATTCTCCTCAGGGTCGTGAGGAATATGCAAGAATTATATTCGGTCAGATTGTTTATTTGATTAGTAGATTGGATTTACAGGAACAAGAACAATATAGAAATTATCTATTAACACGATTACATAAAATGCTTGGTTTCGATAAAGAAGAAGCTAACAAAATTTTAGATAATTTTTTTAATAAAAAAATTGAAGAATTAATAGTTGAAATTGAAAAAAAACCTTCAGAAGAATTAGATAGAGATTCTGTTATACTTTTAAAAATGAATTCTGTGAAGGAGCTTAATGATATAAAAAATGAAATAATTGGTACAGATAAAAAAACAAAAATAAAAGTAGATAAAATTTTAAAAGAAATAAATCAAATTTATCTAAAAGGAATAAAAATAGAAGATATTAATCTCAGTTCAAAAACTCAAGGTTTGAAACTATTATATGTTTTAAAATTATTAACTGATCAATCAGATATGTTTGAAGATGCGTCTGAAATAAAAAGAAATTATCTTTATAGTTTAGACATAAAAGATGATTCAATCTCGAAAGAACTTTGTGAGAAAAAACGAGTAAGAGATTATGAAATAAAATTATATTTAAAAATGCTAACTGTTCCTAATGAGAATAAAGACTTGATATTAAAAGAAGTTAAAGAAGAATTAACTAATGTAGCAAATCAATATCAAATAAATAAAGAATCTAAAAAAAATAATAATAAACGATATATCGCTAAAACAATAGATAAGCTTAAGAAAATGATTTAACAAAAAGGAACACCTAAATCCATGCCAAACTACTATTGTGTATATTGCGGAGCTAAATACTCCGCAATCAATTTACTAACATTAAATCTTTGTCCTAGAAATCCAGAAAATCCTAGGGGAAATCACAAACTCTACGAAGGAAGCGAAAAACCACACTATTTTTGCAAATATTGTGGTGCTAAATATCCTACAATTGGAATGATGACTCTAAACTTGTGCCACAAAAGTCCGTTGGGAAGACATTCACCAGCTTTATAAAAAAACTTTAAAAAATTTTAAAATTTTTTTCAAAATGTCATTAAATGACACAGTGTGTGTTGTATATTATTTTCACAAAAATTTACGGAGGTTTTTATGGAAATTAAACAATTTGTTTCTTTTGAAGAAGCTCAAGCATTCGCAAAAGAAAATAACAAAAAAGTGTATGTGTTCAAAAAAATCCTTTCGGAAAAAGATGAATGGAATAAGCAAGAAGAAGCTACAGGTCCTTTTGATTTAGGGTTTATTACAAATCCTAAAAACGGCCGAGTCAAGGGCTTGAACGAAGTGTCCCTTGACCGGACGTATTACTTAAAAGATTATTCTTTGGGTAAGGCACTTTTGTTAGAAGATTACAAAAAACAAAAAAAAGTTCTTGAAGAAGCCTATGCGTCCCATGTAATTAATTCAAGACAGTATTGGGCCAAGAAAAAACAAATGGAATACATCATCAATGCTGCAGAAAAATTAAATCATGATGTTGTAATTATTCCAGACGAAGGCTTTGCAAAATCTGTAAATCGTTATTCTATGAGTATTACTTTCCGTAATTACCCATTGTATGTAATTGGTGTTGAAATTTAAGTTTTATTATCGTCACATCTTAATTTTAACAAACAAATAATTCGGAGGAAAACATGGATATTAAACAATTTGGTTCTTTTGAAGAAGCTAAAATTTTTGCAAAAAATAATAACAAAGAAGTTCGTCTTTTCTTAAAAAAAGATGGAGAATCTAACTGGATTCCAGGTATGACTATGTCAAATCCTATTGATTTAAGAGAATTTTACAATACACATTGGACTTACACAAATTTCCCTGGTTATGATTATGAAAAACCTATTTCTTATAATCTTGACACTACAAAAGAATTTAGTAAATTGCATAAAAACACTTTTGAAATTCCAGAAAAAAAATGTTGTAAATGTTGTACATTAAAAAAATTCATCTCTACTTACAATAAAAAATTAAAAGAATTTCAAGAAAATCAATTTACGCTAAAATTTCCAGATGATTATGCTTCAATTCCAAAGGGTTTGCCTATTGAAGAAGTTTTAAAACTTATTCAAAAAAAATCAAAAATAAGAAAAGAACATGATAAAATGCTCGAAAAACAACTCACTCCTCCATTTCTTTCAGATATGGAATATGTTATCAAAGTTGCACAGGAAAATAATGATGATATTGTAATTATGGAAGATAATTGTATGTGGTCTGAAAAAAGATATCACATGACTTATCAATTCTTTAATTTCACTTTAGCAATTGGAGTAGAAAATAACTAACAAAAGGGGCAACTAGTTTGCCCCAACAAGAGGAAAAAATGAAAGAATCTGATTTTAAAGAAATGCTTGATATTTTAATTTATGCTACTGAAAAAGAAAATGTAGAAATAATTAAAGCTCTTTTAAAAGACTTTGATAATTTTACAAATGAAGAAAAAGGTTTGCTTTTACATGTATTATCATTTTCTCTAACCGATGCAAATTACGAATTTGTTTCAAAAATAATTTTTGAATATTTTCCTATGGATTATTCTGATGAATATGGAAATCTTCTTCACTATGCATGTGCTAGTAAAAGCCTTAAAATGGTAAAATATCTTGTTGAAAATGGATTTGATATAAATCAGACTAATTCTTTTGAAAACACTCCATTTTTAATAGCATGTACTGATTCTTCTACCGCTGTTTTAAGATATTTAGTTGAAAAAGGAACTGATATTTTTGCAAAAAATATTAATGGTAGAGGTGCTCTTCATTTCTGTGTAAAAGGGTCTAATATTGAAAACCTAACATATCTTCTTTCTTTAGGATTAGATATTGAAGCTCGTGATAATGATGGTTTTACACCATATCTTATTGCAATTTCGTATCAAGAAGATGTAGAAAATGCTTCTAAAATTCTTGAACTATTAAAAGAAGCTGGTGCAGATTTTAACGCAAGAGATAATGAAGGAAATACAGATTTGCATCTGACTATGAAAAGAAAATCTGGCATTATTACAGCCTGCCATTTAACTAGAAGAAAAAATAAACTTTTTGCTCCAAATAACAACGATGAAACTTGTTTAGACCTTGCTTTGGCTCTTTCTGATGATGAAGATTTAATTAATATAACTTTGCAAGACTTAAAAATCTATTTAATCAAACGGGCGGCTCAAAATCCAAATCCAGCTGCGTTTAAAGCATTATGTATTTCAGGAATAAATCCAAACTGGAATAACCACCATGAAATAACAAGCTTAATGTTGACAGCAAAAAATAACACAAATCCTGACATTATTTCTTCGTTAATTCATGAATTCAACTGTAGCACAAACGCAGTTGATATTTATAATAGAAATTTTTTGCACTATGCGGCTGTAAATAAAGACAAAACTATCTATTATAAATTTTTAGATGAATATAAACATCTGTGTGTAAAAGATGAAGATGGATATACTCCACAACATTATTTAGAGCATCCAGAAGATTTTATTCATTTAGTTTAGCTATAGAAAAGTTAGCTTATTTTGAAAACTTGAGGTTTTATGGACAATTTTAATTCAAAAATGGACAAAAAGATTAATGATTTTGTAATAAAAAATCACTTAACTCCAGATGAAAACAAATTTTCTGCAATTACTGATGGACTTGTTCATCCTAAAACATATTTTGCCAGTAAATATAAAATCTTATGGATTTTAAAAGAACCTTACGATGAAATTGAAATAAGTGAAGAAGGCGGAATTCCTTGTGGCGGCGGTTGGTCTGCTGCAGGAAATCTTGCCAATTATGATAAAATTTCTGAAAATTACGCAAATAAAACTTATAATCGCATTGCAAATACAACTTATTGTATCTTAAACAATCTAAAAAGATTTGAATCTAAAATTTCTGAAGAAGATGCATACAAAATGTTTCTTTCTATTGGAATTATGAATGTTAGCAAAATGCCAAATCTTACTTTGTCAGATAATTCGTATATTCAAAAACAATATGAAATTTGGAAACCAATTCTACTTGAACAAATTCAACTTTACAATCCAGACATTTTGATTTTTGGAAATACCTTTAGTTGCTTTAGAAAAGATATTTTTACAAATGAAGAAATTACTAAACAACAAGTAATAGATCAGCGGGCTTTTTTACGAAACAAAAAATTATACTTAAATTGGTATCATCCATGCTATTTTGCAATGTCTGATTCAGATTACATAAATCCCTTGCTGGATGATATCAATTCTAATTTACTGTAATTTAATTTATAAAGAACAACGAGAAGAACATATACACACTTCCTGCCAACATAAAAATGTTTCCTACAACGTGCATATATTTGATTTTTCTTAATGAATAGAAAACTAATCCTACTAAGTAGAAAACTCCAGACAAAATCAACATTTTAAAACTTTGTGGAGTTAAAACTTCATACAAAGTTTTACAAACAGCTAATCCCGACCATCCTACTACAAAATAGAAAATAATATTTAATTTTTCAAATTTTGTTCCAAAAACTGCATAAATTACGGCACCAATAATAGATAATCCCCAAACAATTCCAAATAACACCCAACCAGTTACATCTTGAATTTTTGTTAAAGTGTACACTGTGTAAGCAAAACCAATAATCAAAAATGATGCAACGTGTGAAAGTCGCTTAAAAACTTCTTTTGCTGTTATATTTGTAAGTGCGTGATGCAAAACAGAAAACAAATACATCAAAATCATTGAACTTCCAACTAAAGCATACATTACAGTTGTTAAAGTTACAAAAGATTCTGCTTTTTCAATTGCTATAGATTCCAAAATTGCTGTAGCGGCAATAAATAATCCAAAACCAAACCCTTGAACAATTGCACTAAAAATTTCTTCACCAATTGTAAATTTTCTTAATTTTGAATTAAGTTCAAAAAACTCTTTTTCTTTTTGAATTTTTTGTTCTGCTTTTTTCTTTGCACGTTCTGTTTTTGCATAGTTTGAAGCAGCATATTTTGCTTTTAATCTTTCTGGATCTTTTGCATATTGAATATTTATTTCTTGAACAGATTTTTCATAGTCATCTTTTAATTGTGCAATTCTTAATTTTTTCTTCTGTTTTAAAGAAACTAATGTAGATTTTCTAACTGCTTTTGAAGCAATTTCATCTTCTCTTTTTGACATTTTCTCACCTCAAGAATTAATTTATTTATTTTTTCGTCTAAAAATTTCATATAACAACACACCAGTTGCCACAGAAACATTCAAACTATCAATTTTTCCGCATGTAGGAATTGAAACAATTGTATCGCATTGTTTTTCTAATAATTGAGAAATTCCTTGCCCTTCACTTCCCATAATCAAAACAGTTTTTTCTGCAAAGTCAATTTTTCCGCAAGTTTCTCCGCCTGCATCTGCCCCGTAAACCCAAAATCCCGATTCTTTTAATTTTTCTACAGTTCGTACCAAATTATTTACAATTGCCACTGGAACCCAAGCCGAAGCTCCTGCGCTACTTCTTGCAATTACATCATTATTTTCAATGTCGTTAGAACTTTTATGCTCTGGAATTACAACAAGAGAAACCCCAAATTGATCACAACTACGAATAATTGCACCAACATTATGAGGATCTGTAATTTTATCTAATACAACAACTGTAATTGATTTTTTTTCAGATAAGAATGATTGTTCTGCTTGTTTTAGCCAAGAATCAAATTCAACATAATTTGCAGATGAATTTTCTTTATTTTGAACATCTTTTTGCAAGACAATTCCACGATGATCTTGCAAAGCTGCAGGTAAATCCTTTACTAAATCATCAAGTTTTGAATTTTCAACTTGAACAGAACTTACCCCAGCCTCTTTTGCAGTTGCCAAAATCTTTTTTACCCTTGGTCCAACTTTGCTATAAAAAAGTTTTACATTTTGAGGATTTTTTTTAGATTTTTGAATGGCATTTACGCTTTCTTCAATTGCGTGAAACCCTGTAACAACTGCTTGCATAGTAAAAAGATTCCTTATTTACCTATTTACCACAACATTTTTTGTATTTTTTTCCACTTCCGCAAGGACATGGATCGTTTCTTCCAACTTTTTCACCAACGCGAGTAACTGTAGTAGGAATTACGTTTCCTGCAACATATTTCCATTCGCCATCAATTTGTTTGAACAAAGAAATTTCGTGGTGAAGATTGTGAATATTATGAAGTGTGTAATCTGCTTGGAATTCAACAATTGCTTCATCATCTTTTTCGCCTTTTTCTGTGCGCAAGATTTTTAAGCCATTCCATTGAGCTTCTTTACTCCAATCTTCAGTTGCTTTTCTGTCAATTTCTGCAATTCCATCACCTTCGCTACAAGAATTAATGATAAAATCGATTTCTTGTTTTTCGTAAGATGAATAACGAGCACGCATTAATGCTTCTGCACTTGGTGCTTTTACACTACCTTTAATAATTGGTTCACAACATTCGCTATAAGATTTTCCCGAACCACAAGGACACATTTTATTTTCACTCATAACTTTCAGTATATCAAAATTAATGCAAAATTGGAAGAGTCTGACTTTTTATGATTTTTTACCATAGAGATTTATTCAATTTATTCATAGATTAATATTTTTCTTTTTGAACTTTCACTTGTAATATTTATTTAGTCTAAAACTCAAATTACAAACGGTGTTCAACTTCATACCCAAGTATGACACTGTATAGATTGCCACATGTTCTGCTTCATGTCATTACAAACAAAATCTCTGCCATTGCCGAGATAACTCTGTCATTGCGAGCGAAGCGAAGCAATCTACGAGGACACGAAGTGAAACTTGATAAGCACACAGAAGCGTGCCCTAACCAGACACATTTGAGTTTATGACTAACAGATATTTTTCTAGAGAGGAATATTTTTCTATGGATAATTTTACATTTTATAGCCCAACAAAATTTGCGTTTGGAAAAGGAACAGAAAGTCAAGCTGGTTCATTGGTAAAAGAATTTGGTGGAAGCAAAGTTTTGCTTCATTTTGGTGGTGGTTCAGTTGTAAAATCTGGACTTTTGGACAGAGTAAAAAATTCTTTAAAAGATGCTGGAATTAGTTTTGTGGAACTTGGTGGAGTTCAGCCAAATCCAAGAGATGATAAAGTTTACGAAGGAATTGAACTTTGTAAAAAAGAAGGTGTAGATTTTATTTTGGCTGTTGGTGGCGGTTCGGCAATTGATAGTGCAAAAGCAATTGCAATGGGCGTTTGCTACGATGGCGATTTCTGGGATTTTTATTCGGGAAAAGCGCAAGCGGCTAAAGCGGTGCCTGTGGGAACTGTGCTTACGATTGCGGCTGCTGGAAGTGAAGGTTCTGGAGATTCTGTTATTACAAAAATTGATGGAATGCTAAAACGCGGTGCTGGTGCAGAATGTATTCGTCCAAAATTTTCTATATTAAATCCTGAATTAACTCAAACTTTGCCTGCATATCAAACTGCGTGTGGAATTACTGATATTATGGCTCACGTTTTTGAACGTTATTTTACAAACACAAAAAATGTAGAAACTACAGACCGACTTTGCGAAGCAGTTCTTTTGAGTATGATTAACGAAGCTCCAAAAGTAATTAAAAATCCTAATGATTATGAAGCTAGAGCAAATATTATGTGGGCTGGAATGGTTGCTCATAACAATATTGTTGGTGTTGGACGCAGCCAAGATTGGAACAGTCACGGAATTGAACACGAACTTTCTGCTTTGTACGATTGTGCTCACGGTGCAGGTCTTTCTGTAATTATGCCAAACTGGATGAAGTTTGTAATGAATCACGACATTATGAGATTCTGCCAAATGGCAACAAGAATTTGGGGCTGCAAAATGGACTTTAGTAATCCAGAAAAAACAGCTATGGAAGGAATTGAAGCTTTTAGAACTTTCCTTACAAGTATTGGAATGCCTTCTACAATTACAGAACTTGGCGGAAAAGAAAGCGACATTCCAACTTTGGTAAAAACCTTTGGACTTCCAGAAGGTGGAAAAACAGGCGGTTTTGTTCAACTTTCTAGCGAAGATGTTGCTGCTATTTATAAAATGGCATTGTAGAGATAATTTAGAATTAAGAATGGTAAGTACGCGAAGTGTACGACTCATTGTGAGGAGCAAAGGCACTGTTTACCGCCATTGCGTGAGTATGCGACATTCTCGTCATTGCGAGGAGTGAAGCGACGAAGCAATCCAGAAAACATATGCACTGGACTGCCACGACCTAAAGGTCTCGCAGTGACGGGCCTAACATAGAAAATCCGTTAAAAAACAAGCCGTTAGGATTGTTTTAGGATTTACACAAAATTGGCTCGACCCGATTTATCGGGGCGTTGCGGGGTATCCCCGCTAGAAGGGGTAGCGGAAAAGACCGGAGCCAGATTTTTTCTGGCGAGGACTTTGGAGCGAGGGGAAGGCTTTCCCCTCCTAAAAAAAACGAGGTATAAAATGAAAGCGTTGTTTATTGGTGGAACTGGGACTATTTCTATGGCAATTACAAAAAAATTGCTTGCGGAAGGTCATGAAGTTTATTTATTGAACCGTGGAAATAGAAATGCAGATTTACAGGGGAATGTTCATTTTTTGAATGTTGATGTAAACGACGAAAAAGCGGTTTTGGAAAAAATTGATGGTTTGCAATTTGATGTTGTTGCAGAATTTATTGCTTTTGTTCCGTCCCAACTTGAACGAGATTACAGACTTTTTAAGGGACGCACAAAACAGTTTATTTTTATTAGTTCGGCTTCGGCATATCAAAAACCGGTTGGAAATTATGTAATTAGCGAAAAAACTCCTCTTGCAAATCCTTATTGGGAATATTCACGCAACAAAATTGCTTGTGAAGATTATTTGTACAAACTTTACCGCGACGAACAGTTTCCAATAACAATTGTTAGACCAAGTCACACTTACGACGAACGCTCGGTTCCACTTGGTGTTCACGGCGACAAAGGAAGTTTCCAAGTTATAAAAAGAATTCAAGAAGGAAAACCTGTAATTATTCACGGAGACGGAACAAGTCTTTGGACATTAACTCACAATTCTGATTTTGCAAAAGGGTTTGTTGGTTTGATGGGAAACATTCACGCAATTGGTGAAGCTATTCAAATTATGTCTGACGAAAGTGTAACTTGGAATCAGATTTACGAATGTATTGCACAGTCTTTGGGCGTAGAATTAAAAGCAGTTTACGCTCCTTCAACTTATCTTTCAAAACACAGCAATTATGATTTTACAGGAAGTTTGATTGGCGACAAAGCAAATTCTGTTGTTTTTGATTGCAGCAAATTAAAAGCCCTAGTTCCAGATTTTGTTGCCACAAAACGAGTTGATCAGGGAATAAAAGAAACTGTAGATTATGTTTTATCTCATCCAGAATGCCAAATTGAAGACAAAGAATTTGACGCTTGGTGTGATAAGATTTGTAAAGAATTGGGAGAATAATATGGTAGATGTAAAAGGAAAATGGGCTTTTATTACGGGAGCCGCAAGAGGAATTGGTTATTTAACTGCAAAATTTATGGCAGAACGTGGTTGTAATTTAATTTTGCACAGCCGCGACGCAAATCACACAAAAAAAGTTTATGACGAAGTTTGTGCAATGGGCGTAAAAGCTTTTTGTGTTAGTGCAGAACTTTCAGATTTAGACGCCGTTAAAAAGATGTTAGAAGAAATTGACTCTTTTGGTGTTGAAGTTGATATTGTTTTGAATAACGCAGGTATGCAAATTGCTTACAGAACAGATTATTTTGCAACTCCAGTTGAAGATTACACAGAAAGTTTTAAAATCAACACAGTTGCACCAGCTATGATTTGTTATCACTTCTTGCCAAAAATGATTAAAAAAGGGTTTGGTCGCATTTTGAATACAACAAGTGGAATTCGTTTGGAACCAGAACAAGCTGGATATTCAGCAAGTAAAGCCGCTTTAGACAAAATTACAATCGATTTGGGTTCAAAAATTAACGGAACAGACGTTATGATAAATTTAACAGATCCAGGTTGGTGTAGAACAGATTTAGGCGGACCAAACGCTCCAAACAGTCCAGAAAGTGCCATTCCAGGAATTGTTGTTGGTGCCTTTGTAGACGACAAACTTTCGGGACGTTATTTGGGAGCACCTAACTTTACAGGAATGACTTTGGAAGAAGCTGTAAAAAAAGCAGAAGCAGAATTCAAAGCTCCTTACTAAGATAAAACCCTTATAAAAATCATGAGATAAAATTCTTTTCTTGTGATTTTTATAATCTCGTTGTAAAATTGTAGATATGGTTAGCATAAGTAGAGCAAACAGAGTTCATAGACCAGAGAGAGTTTTAGCATACATTTCAGACGAATCTTTTAAGATTACGAATTCTCTCTATAATGGATTTTGTCCCGAAGAATTGCTGCCATATCTATATTCTTTTGGAACTTATGACGGTATTGGAACTTATCGTTTATCGCCTGAATTGGCAAAAGAAAAAGGCTTCAATTCTGTTGTTGGCTTGGAATTTAGGCCAAATGATCCAAAAGTAAAAATCCCAGAAAATCTAGATAAAATCACAATTCCAGAAAACGATTATCTTTTAGTTCGTTGTGTTTATGATGATGATTTTGATTATTCATTAATTTCCGAAGCAGTTAATTTAACACTTTCAAAACATCCCACAATTAGTGACAATTACAAATTTTTGGAAAAACCTGTTGCTGTTCCTGTTTACGTTTTAAAAGATCAAATTTTAGTTTTGCATCCAATAGAAATTATAAATCAAAAAACAGTTATTAACGAAAATTCTTATTCCGAAGTTTCAAAAGAAGATTTATTTGATTACGCCCAAAAAGATTTTATTACTCATTATTACAATTGGACTTACATGAACCAAAAACTTTCTAGTTTTGGCAAAAATGGTGTTACAGATTATTGTTTTGTTCACTTTAATGTAAAAGATTTTAATATGATTAATGAACTTTTTAATCATCAGACTGGAAACAATCACCTTTGTGCAATCACCGAACGCATTGAAGAATGCAAAGATTGGATATATTTTGGCGCTAGATGTGATAACGACAATTTTGCATTAATGATAAAAGATATGCCAGATGATGAAATTATAAAAAAACTGACTGATTTTTTTGAACCAATTTCATATCTAAAAAATAATCCTTCTTACAGAATTTATTATAAATGTGGCGTTGTAACAATGATGAATTGTTTAAATTCTGGTCGTCGGGTTTCTGATTATGCAAAAATTGCTCAATCTTTGTGCAAAAAAAATAATCTAACAGAAATAATGTTTTATACAAACGAAATGCATGATAAAGTCATGTATTCAAAACAAATTAAAGCATATTTAGACACTGCATTAGAAAACGAAGAATTTTTTATTTATTTACAGCCAAAAATCAATGTGGAAACAAATTCTCTTGATGGTGCTGAAGCTCTTGTTAGATGGAATTTTAAAACTAAAGAAATTCTTTCGCCTGCAAAATTCATTCCTTATTTTGAAACAGATGATTCCATTTCTAAAATAGACTCTTTTGTTTTAAAAACTGTTTGTAAAAAACTTCAGGAATGGAAAAAACAAAATCTGGCTCTTTATCCAATTTCTGTAAATCTTTCTAGAAAACAAATTGAAAAAGTAAATATTGTTGACCACTTGCGAGAAATTGTTGATTCTTATGAAGTTGATCATTCTTTAATTGATTTTGAACTTACAGAAAGTGCCACAATTGATAACACAGAAACTATTCAGGATATTTTGGAAAAACTTAAAGCCTTAGGATTCAAAATTTCTATGGATGATTTTGGAACAGGTTATTCATCATTCAGTCTTTTAAAAGATATTCCTTTTGACACATTAAAAATTGATAAAAGTTTTATTGATAACATCGCTTCTACTTCAACAGAACAAGCACAAGTTTGCAAAGACAACATTATCATTAAACACATAATTTCAATGTCCAATGAACTTGGTTATAAATGCATTGCCGAAGGTGCAGAAACAAAAAACCAAGTTGAAAGATTAAAACAAATGGGTTGCAAAGTTATCCAAGGATTTTATTTTAGTAAACCAATTCCTTTGGAAGAATTTGAAAACAAATATTTGGGAAGAAAGTAGATTTTTCGGTTATATTTCAAAAAAACTTTTTTACTTCATCCAATTTTTTCAACGCAATGCGACGGCCTTCTTCATAGACACGTTGCAATTCATCTGGATTATTTTCTGTGCGACTAATTCCAAGTTCAGTTTCTGGGCAAATTACTAACGCTTCACCAGATTTTTCTTTTTCAAATGCGTAGGCTTTTTCTTCATTGTAAACATTGTGTCTATTCGCCATTGCTTCCACAATTTTGGGATATTTTTTAAGCAAAATCTTCATAAGCCAAATTGTTTTGTTTTCGCTTTTTACAAAATCTCGTGGCTGAGTTAAAATCACAATATTTTTTGAATAACCTAAATCTTCAAAAAGTTTTAACGGAATAGAACTTGTCATTCCTCCATCCAAAAGTTTGTATCCATCAATTTCAACAACTTTAGAAACTAAAGGCATACTTGCACTTGCACGCATCCAAGTTAAATCATTATCATCGCAAGTTTTTAGTTCTTTGCAAATTGGTTTGCCAGTTTCACAATCAGAAGCAACAACATAAAATTCCATAGGATTTTCGGCATAAGTTTTGTAATCATACAAATCAAGTTTTTTAGGAAGTTCACTATAACAAAAATCTGCCCCGTAAAGATCACCAGTTTTAATTAACGACCAAACCGAACAATATCTTTTATCTTTGCAAAAACGTTTGTTATATCTAATGGCACGGCCAATTTGCTTAGATTTTAGATTACATCCAAATGTGGCTCCAGCAGAAACACCAATTGCACCGTCAAAATTGATATTGTTTTCCATAAAAACATCAATTACACCGGCGGTAAACATTCCACGCATTGCACCGCCTTCCATTACCAAACCAAATTTTCCCATAAGAACTGCCTTCCGATTGTTTTTATCTTTAATAGTTTTGATTGCTCTGGTTGCTCTTATTAAAATCCATTTGCAACTCTTTCGTAATCATAACCATTATCGCAAGTTAACGCAGATTTTTCTACAGAAAAATAAACAACGCCGTGCTTTCCAACAGTTAAATCAAATTTATCTTTGTTTTCAAGAACTTGTGTTTTTACAAATGGTTTTGCGGCATCTTTTATAAGTTGAATTTGTTCCAACGAAGGATTTGCTGGTTCACCCATATCGTGCCAAACTTTTAATGGATTACAAGTGTCTTCACAAACAGACTTTGTATAAACACAATAGCGTCCTTTTTCTAAAGGCAATTTAATTTCAAAATCAAGTTTGTCTTTTTTTGTTTCTGATGTAAGATTCCAAGCAACACCTTTGTATTCACCATCGCAAGTTTTTACAATCACAAGATTTTTATCTTTGTAAACGCATTCCGATTCTTTTTCTTTTAGATATTTAAAGAATTTGAATGTCCAGAAAGTTGGTTTTTCAATTCCACCATTTGCCAAAAGTCCAAATCCGCCATGGAAAGGAGTAAATGGAACACCTCTTTCTTCAAAAACATCACCAAATGTCCAATAAGAATAAGAAGTAACAAGGTCTCCAATTTCTGCCAAAGTTCCTGCAATGTAAGCCGCATTTTGGTTTGTATCATGCAAAGGACAATTTGGAATATATGATGTGTTAAATTCTGTAATGTGGAAAGGCAAATCTTTAAATTCATCATAAGAATTAATGATTTTTCTACAATCAACCAAAGTTTGAATTGTTTCATCAAATTTTGTTAATTTTGCGTATCCGTAATGACCAACATCTTCTGGAAATTCAGTTGTGTAATGATGTCTTGTAATAAAATCTAACGGCGGATGTGTTTGACTACAGAAGTCTAAAAATCCTTTCATCCATTTTTCATCTGCTCCGCCACAAATTGCAGGCCCACCAACTTTAAAGTTTTCATTAACTTCTTTTACCGCTTTTGAAGTTTCTGTATAAAGCTTAAAATATTCTGGCATATCTGCATCTTTCCAGAAACTTGTAAGATTTGGTTCGTTCCAAACTTCAACTGGCCAAGTTAAAACTTCTTCTCCATAACGTTCCAACAAATGGCTCAAAGTTGCTTTTACCAAATCTGTCCACAATTTGTAATCTTTTGGGGGAGTAACGTTTCCTTTCCAATAAAAAACACATTGTTTTCCACTAGCAATTTTTTTTGGCATAAATCCAAGTTCAATAAAAGGACGAATATTCAAAGAAAGGTAATCATCAATTACTCTATCAAGATATGTAAAATTATATTCTACAATTGTTTTTCCATTTTCTTTAATAAAAGCCAAATATTCGTCGTAAGAATCAAATTCTGGAATATCTTTAATTTCTGATTTATCAATAAATTCCTGATAAATTGCCATATCATCGCAAAAAAGTCCGTGACCACGAATAAATTTAAATCCAATTTCGTCTTGAACTAATTTTAACTGTCCGTAATATTCTTTGTGCAAAGCAAGGCCCATACGTCCTGTTCCAACACAAAAATCTACATTGTTATTAAAAAATACTTTTTCGTTTCCGTTAATTTCAATTTTCTTACTCATAAGTTCAGTATAAATCATTTTGAAATTTGTACAATATAATTTTCTAAGGGATTTTTTGTATTTTTTGATTTTTATTGTTAAACGTTTTACAAAACCCCACTTCTGATTTATCATAAAATAAAGAACTTATAAGGAAATTAATATTATGTTTAGAATTACAAATACAGAACAAGGTTTGGTAGAAGGATTACCTGCCGCAGACCCAAGAATTACAGTTTTTAAAGGAATTCCTTTTGCAGCCCCACCAGTTGGAAATTTGCGTTGGGCACCTCCACAAGAACCAGCAAAATGGGATGGGGTTCGTCAATGTTTTAAATATTTGGCTGCTCCTGTTCAGCCAGGGCCAGAGGAAAATCCAAGAGAAGATGATGTTTACGCAAAAGAATGGAGCGTAGACACTTCTTTGCAATTAAACGAAGATTGTCTTTATTTGAACATTTGGACTCCTGCAAAAAAAACAGATGAAAAACTTCCTGTTTACTTTTGGATTTACGGAGGCGGTTGGCAAGTTGGTCATGCTTCAGAAATGGAATTTGACGGTGAACGAATTGCTCGCCGCGGAATTGTTGTTGTTACAATAAATTATCGTGTAAATCTTTTTGGATTCACTTGTCACCCAGAAATCACCTCTGAATATCCAGAGGCTCCTGCAAACTTTGGACTTTTGGACCAACACAAAGCTCTAACTTGGGTTTACAAAAACATTAGCAACTTTGGTGGAGATCCCGAACAAATTACAATTGGCGGACAATCTGCTGGTGGCGGAAGCGTAATTAATCAACTTGCTTACAAAAAAAACAAACCAATGATTAAACATGCAGTTGTAGAAAGCGGTATGTTTATAAATCCATTTATGATAATGTTCCCTTCTAGAAGTCTTGCTGATGCAGAAAAAATTGGTCAGGAATTTTTTGAATTTTGTGGCGTAAAAAATATAAAAGAAGCTAGAGAACTTTCCACAGAATTCCTTTTTAAAAAATGGGATGAATGGGGCGGTTTTCCAAAATCTGCAATGACTTGGGGACCTGTAAATGACGGTTCTTTCATTTGTTTTAATTTCTTTGACGCTGTAGAAAAAGGATTAATTGAAGTTCCACCACTTTTAACTGGCTACACACCAGATGAATTCAACTTTGGACCAATTGGAGCAGATAAATCTGAAGAAATTAACACAGTTGAACTTGCTTTAAGAAAATTAACAAATGCTTTGGAAAAAAACGGAAACAAAAATAAAAACTTCCTTTACCGTTTTGACGTTCCAATTCCTGGTTGGGATAATCCTGGAAGATTCCATTCTGTTGATTTGTGGTTCTTCTTTGAAACTTTGGCAAAATGTTGGCGTCCCTTTAAAGGCTTCCATTATGATGTTTCTCGCCAAATGTGCAACTATTTGTGCAATTTTATAAAAACTGGGGATGTAAACGGCCTAGACTCTTACAACTGTTTTGCATGCAGCAAAGAATCTGACTGGGAAACACTTCCAAAATGGGAACCTTTTTCTACATCAAAAAACAACTTTATGATTTTTGAAAAAGAATGCCACCAAGAAGAATTCCCCGCATCAGAAAAAATCAAAAAATATTTGTAATACTACATTTTGTCATTGTCATCTTCATAAAGATTGGCAATGACATTTTTTTTTGCACTCATACAATTCTGCAATTATGGAAATCTCAATCCAACAACAACATGTAATCCTAAGGCTCCAAATATATTTTCTTGTTTTCCATAACCTTCATAAATATTGGAATATCCAGAAGTAACAAAGCCAATACCTGCTCCACCAAAAAACCATTTTCTATCTTTTCTACTTAAAACTAAATCTAAACTTCCAAAATAATAGAAATTACAATAACCTCCCAACATTGTAAAAACACCAGGATTATTATTAAAAACTAATTCCATTGTCAATTTATCGAATTTTGCAACGGAAAATTCAAACACAATAGGAACACCAAATGAAAAACTATTTTCCATCATACCAACACAAACACCAGTCATAAAGTGAAAAGGAATTTCTGTATTTTTTGTTCCAAACTCCCACATACAATTTGTTAGTGCACCAAAAGTAAAACCTATTGTATTTTTTTCAGAATCTGAAATATCAAAACAGTTTTCATAATGAGTTAATTTTACTCCAAATAAAGCCTCATTTTGAATTACAATAGAACCAAAACAAAAATTACAAAGTAAAAATCCTACAATAAAAATAAATCTCTTTTTCATAAGAACTCCCTAATCTGCACGCTATTTATTATTGCCTTCTAATTTTTCAAAATATTCTTCAGGTATAATTTTTTCACATTCAAAAAATTGATTTTCCAAAACATCATAATAAAAAATCTCTGCCTTTTGTGTATTCCAATCAGTTTTATTAATAAAATAAATTCTATTATCTCTTACTTCTATTTTTCTATAAAACAAAGAATTTCTTTTAACTAATGATTCATTTTCTAATGTTTCCAAATTTATCTTTTGAATTTCAAAATAACCGTATAATGTGTGCAAAGCTATGTAATAATCATTTTGTACTTTCACAAAATCTACCAAACAATCATCGAAATTCTCCAATACAAATTCTCTTTGTGTTTTGTCTTTTTTATCTATAACAACTAAACTATCTGAATACTTCCAAGAATCATCAATCCTTTTTCTTCTACTTTTATTACAAACTATAAAATCTGAATCTATATATTCAAAATCATAAAAATCTTCATTAATCCAACCTTTGTAATCATCGTATGTGTTGGAATCTCCAATACAATCAAAAACAAGATAATCCTTTATTTCTGTATCTGTAGCAAAATCATAAGAACAAATTCTTTCAAACTTTTTTCTGTTTTCTTCATTTTCAAAACGCTCTAGATACCAACAAACACCGTTAGAATCAACAAAAACATCTACACTATAGGCATCTTTCACACTTAATTTTTTTGTTTTAGTTATAGATTTTGAATTCACATCAAAGTACAGTAATAAATTTTTTTTGAATCCTTCACAAAAAATGATTTTGTAGTCTTTTCCCTGTTGATAGTTTATATTACCAAAATTATCATATACTTCATCTTTAAATATTTCCTTTGAATTTAAAACTGTTTCTTCAACGGTATTTTTATTGTTTTGCATACTAAAAATACTTTTGTTTTCTTTACCAAAATAACCAAATCCTAAACCTCCAATATATTCTAAATTACCATTTTCATTCTTAAACTGAATCAACAAATCTCCAGAAGTATCATCTTTTGGTGAATAAACATAATCAAATACTGTATCTGTTTCCCAATCGTAAATAAAATAATAACTACCCAAAGTTTTAGTAATAGCTCTAGAATTAAAATTCAAATTTGCATCAAATCTAAAAATAAAAGGATTATTTAACGAATCAAAAGATTTATATTCCACTTTACTTAATCTTTCTGAATAATCTTTTTCTGGAACGTAATATCCACAAGAAACAAAACAACTCAACACTAAAACACAAATTAAATAACAAAATTTTTTCATATCATCTCCAATATCTTTTTTTAACTCTTACCAAGTAGGAAATCTAACACCAACAAAAACATGAAGTCCTATAAAAGCTCCAATATATATATTATTTCCGTATCCTTCATATTGTGCAGCACTAAAAGTTCCCTCCGAACTAATTCCCACTCCACCATAAAACCACTTTCTATCTTTTCTACCAAAAGTCACATCAATACTCGGACTATAGAAAAAATATTCCCCTCCTTTTATTCCAAAACCTATTCCCAAGTTTGGATTCACTTGTAATTCAATCATTGTTTTTTCAAATTTTACCAATGTAAATTCAAAAACCATTGGAAAAGTCATTGAAAAAAATCCATGACGCGAAAATCCTAACTCAATTCCTGTCATAAAATGAAATGGTGTTTCCGTATTTTTTGAATTAAATTCCCACATTAAACTCCCATTCAACGAAGCCAATTCCATTATAAAATCACAAGAAAATTCTTTTGGATTATCAACTCTAAAACAATCTTCATCGTATCTAATATCATAACCTAAAGGAATTATTCCATTTTGAACTACAATTCCTGCAAAACAAAAATTACTCAATAAGCATAAACTCAAAACTATTAATATTTTCTTTTTCATCTCAACTCCTGTGTTGTTTTATTCCACACTTTTCAAAACATCATCCAAAACAAAACCTTCCATTTCCTTAAACTCATTATTCAAAACGTCATAATAAGCAATTCTTGTGTCTTCTTCATTAACATTTATAAAAAATACTTTTTCTTCTCTAAAATGCATTCTATACAAATTTTCATTATTTTCATGCAAAAATTCCACACCATTCTTTTCTTGATTTAGCTTATAAATTTCCCGATTAGAATAATCATCTGTTTCCGAAAATAAATAATATTCATTTTTATATTCATATACTTTTTCAATTGATTTGTTTTCAAAATATATTTCATCGTACAAATAATCTTCATTATTTTTTTTATTCATAATCAAATAGGAATATTTATTTAAGGTTTTATTATCTTTTCCATATTCTTTTTTTTCTATTATCAAAAACTGTTCATCTGAATAAGTTATTGAATAAGAAAAATTATTTTCCCACGTTCCTCCAAATTCATCTTTTATGTATTTTCCTGTATTTTGTTCAAACTCAAAACAATTTTTCTTTAATTCATCAGTTTTATAGTTATAATATCCAAAATAAGCATATTCTTTATTTTCTTCCTTAGTTTGTATTTCCACAAACCAAATAGTACCTGTAGCATCAATCCAGCAATCTGAAAAATAACCATCTTTTTTTATTATTTTTTCTTTAAAAACATCTTTTGTATTTACATCTATATAAGTAAATTTTATTTTATCTTCATCTTTAAAAATCAAAGCTAAAACATTACTCTCATCATCGCTAGAATTAATTACATCTCCACCATAATCAGAAAAATCTTCACGATTTAATCTTTCTATTTTATTCCCAGAAGAATTCATAAAATAGTATTTATCTTCAGAAGTTGTATAATCAGAAAACCAATTTATATACACATAATTACCATCATTAGTTTTTCTTTGTAGCAAGAAATAATTTAAATAGGAATTATCACTTGGTACATAAACAAAATCAAAAACAGATTCCGTTTCCCAATCATAAATTACATAATATGCCCCCCTTCTTCTTTCATAAACTCTTCCATTATCTTTTTCTGCTAAAAAATCTAAATAAGTATTCAATCTTAGAACAAAAGGTTTATTTAAATGATTAAAAGATTTATATTCTTGTTTTTCCAAAATTTTTGAATAATCTTTTTCTGGAACATAAACATGACAAGAAAAAAAACTCACTGAAAAAATCAAACAAAAACCAAAAAATAATTTTTTCATATTTTACCTCCATAACAAAGTATCTTTTTGAAATCACAAAAAATCAACCCCAAAAACCTCTGTTAAATACGAAATAACCGCGGTTATTTTAAATTAACCACGGTTATTTTTTTACAGAGTAATTAAATGAAAAAATTAATCAATTTTTTTCTATTCTTTAACTAATTGAAGCAAAATTGTTCCATCGCTTCCAAGCAAATTCATAGTGTTTCCATCTTGCGAATAGTTTGTAACATCCATCAAATCGCTTAAAAAGTCAGTTTCAATTTCAGAAGATTTTTCGTCTCCTGCTTTCAAAGTCATCACACCTTCATCAATAGTAATTTCGTTTTTAGACTTATCAACATCATAAGATAAATTTACAATATTAATTCCAGTAGAACCAGACAAACTTCCATCGGCTGCAAAAATCAAATATGGTTTGTTTTCAACATTACTAATATCTTCCAAACTTGTTCCATTGTACAAAGCTTGAACAACCCATTTTTCACCATTTTGCAATTGATACTTCAACACCGAATTTTCACTAGAATTCTGTAATGTTAAATATCTAACATCATTTTCGTCATTAACACTAAACGAATCTATTCCCGAAAGAGTAGCAAGATATTCACTTTCAAAAGCCATAACTTCAGGAGTTCCGGCCATTTTTGTTGTTACAATTTCCGAAACAGTTTCAATCTTGTCATTAGACAAATCGATTGATGCATAAAAATTGTTTGCTCCAGTATTTCCACTAATTTTTATTTGATTTTCTGTTTCAAAATGAACAGTCAAAGTTGAATCAGTAATTTGTTGAGCAATTCCATCTTTTTCATAAGAAACAAGTTTCCAAGTTCCTTCCACCATTTTCTCTTCTTCTGTACACCCAAAGAGAAAAACACAGGCCAATAGACCTAAATAAATTTTTAAATGTTTCATAGCGTTACCACCTTTAGAAAAAAGATACAATTGCATTCAAAAAAAGGAAAGAAAATTTTATTTATTTGGGCGGATTTTATGGTCTATGTTCCTTTTACAACAAAAACAGACTTTCCACATTTTTCTTTTTTTTCTACAAGAATTTTCTTATTGACAACAGCATAAAACTATCCGATAATAATGACATAAATAAAAAAAATGTCAAAATAAATTTTGGGGGTTTTCTATGAAAAAAACATTACTTATCTTATCTGCATGTTTATGCTTCTTTACTTCTTGCCAAAAAAAACAAGAATTAAAACCAGTTAACATCAAACCAATCACAATCGAACAAGACGGTTGTACTATTGTTTCTGACCCACGTCTAGAATTATTGTTAATTGCTTCAAATTTGGCAGGATTCTATCCTATAGGAAATACAAATTCAGATTATGTATCCACAATCCATACATTTTTTAAAAACCATAAAGAGCATGCATTAATTAAACAAATCAAAAAAATCACAAAAAAATACACATATTACATTGACTATTTAATGATTTTTAACTGCATTTCAGAAGATTTTACTACAATTTCAGAAGAAACTCTTCATAATTCAGCAAAAAATTATTGGAAAAAACACAAAGATCAATTCCTTAAAAATTTTAATAGCTTTGCACATGAAACAAATTTTGCAAAATTCTACTTAGCTTATGAACATGCCTTAAAAGCTCCCTTGTTCCATGCTGAAGATTATTTCAATACAAATCCAACAATTATCCCAAATATAAATTCTATTTTAACCAAAAATAACAATCAAAAACAAATTATCTATTCCTCTAATTTAGCTTTCAGTAATTTCCCAACAACAATACCTAACACCTTGATTTTGGAAAATAAACCAAACAAGGAAAATCCTTTTACAAAATTTTTCCTTTTCTCAAATTTATTATACAATTCAATTTTCAAATCTATTGAAGAAAATTGGGAACAATTAAAAGAACCTATTACTACTTTTTTTAAAACTCTTTACGAACAAAATAAAATTACATTAAAAATTGAAGACACAAACACTATTTTGTCGTGTTCTGATATTATGTCATTTTATCTAACCTATCATTTTACAGCAAAAGATTTTCCTGAAGAAATTAATACAGAAATCTATGAATTTCTTAAAAAACAATACTTATATGATTTTTACACAATTTTTAAACCAATTTTCCAAGAATATGAACAAAATCCAGAAAAATACGCAAATTTTGAAGAATTTTTTAACAATTACCTTGTAAACGAAATTATAAACATTAGTTTGAATTAATTGTCTTAGCAACCCGTAGGCGAAGCATTCTTTTTTCTAGATTGCTTCGCTTCGCTCGCAATGACATTATTTTTTATTTTTATCGGACTCGACCCGATAATCTCACAAAACAACCTACGGAGAAACTTTTATGAAAAAACGTCATCTATTTTGGATAATTCCTTCTTCATTAATTGCTTTTATTTTTTTACTCTATGTTATTTTAAAATTGATTTCTGTCTTTCATCCTCTTTCTGAACCTTTTGTAAATAGAACAAAACACAAAACAACCCTAACAGAAAAAGAACTTAACAGAGATTTAGATTATATAAAACATTACATGTCAACTTGTTATGCAGGATATGATGATATGGTAGAAAAAGGATTTAATTTAGACTCTGCCATAGAAAATATCTATAATAATACAAAAAAAGAAATGCACAATGGTGTTGTAGCATCTTCTGTATTAATTACAAACACAATAAATGAACTAATAGAAAAAAATCCTTTAATCGATAGTCATTTTTCCATTAATGGCTCAGGAAGATATCCTTATAAATTGTATTTTTCAGATTTATATTTTGAAGAAAAACAAACTACAACAGAAACAAAATATTTTTTAACAAAAATCCAACGAGAAGAAATAGATAAAGAAGAAAGCTTTTTAAAAAAGAAAATTCCTCTTACAGAACTTCCACTCAATTTAGAATATACCGGTTCTACACAAAATCTTTACAAATGGTTTGATGGAAACAAAATAATTTACAGATACGGTGTTTTTACAAATAAAGAAATACATTTTGCATATATTAATTTAAATAATAACAAAGAAAAAATTCCTGTTTATTATTTTGATTGCCTTGAAGCTAGAACTAAAAATCAAAATTATAAAGAAACAAATAAAACTTTATATTTGTCCTTGCAAAATTTTACTTTTGATAATGGAAGTGACGTTCATTATTTTTATGGACATAAAGAATTTCAAAATTTATTAGATATTGCAAAAGAAAAATCAAAAAATAAAGAAAATATCATATTAGATTTACGTTCAAATGGCGGTGGTGAACCAATTAGACTTTCTCTATTATTTGCAAATATTCTTTATGATAACTATGATTTTGACACTTTAAATCAAATATTCTTATATGATGATGAAAATTCTAACGACGTCGTTTCTTCTACAATTGCAAAAGCAAGACTTCATTCTATATTTTACGATATAAAAGATTTTTTCAAAAAGCTTAAATTTAGAAATAAAAAAGAAAAATTTGAATATGAAGAATATTCTGATTCTATTTATAAAAAACAAAATAGAATCAGAAATAAACAAATTTTACCTCAATTATTTTTCCCTTCCAGAAAAATGATTACTGTTGAACCACAAACAGAAGACAAACCTCTTCCACCAACAAATTTTTCTGGAACAATATACATTCTAACAGACCGTTATTCTGCTTCTTGTTCAGAATATACAATGGGAGTTGCCTATAAACTCGCAGAAAAATTAGACTTTAATGTCGTGCATCTTGGAGAAAATTCAAATGGTGCAGTTTATTATGTAAATCCTAGATCATTTGTAACTCCATATTCTGGCTTATGGTTTTATATGCCTACAAAAAAGAAAGTCCCAAGAATCTTTGATCATCCAAGCTTCAAAGGAGAAGGCCTTGGTTGGCATCCTGAATACTGGGTTACAAAATACAACCTTGCAAACACACTCACAAATCTAATTGAAGACCCAGAACTTCCACAAATGCTTGTTGGCCTAGAAAAGAATCATTTGTAAAAAATTCTAAGATTCCCGCATCAAGTGCGAGAATGACATTTTAAACTTTTTTCCCATAAAAAAAGACCTTCCCGTCATCGGAAAGGTCTTATTTGTTTATCTGTTATTCTTGGGTTTTACATCTCTGTCATCCTCGTGCTTTACACGAGGACTAAGGATCTGCCCCAAGAACCTTCTTTTATTTAGAAGCTTTAATAACAGCTTGAGCACGTCGCACGCAAAGCGTGCTTACCGAGTTTTGCTTTCGCAAAACTCGCACATACTATTTAGAAGCTTTAATAACAGCTTGAGCACCAGCAAGACGAGCTAATGGTACGCGGAATGGTGAACATGAAACATAGTTCAAACCAATCTTGTAACACAAAGCGATAGAAGCTGGATCACCACCGTGTTCACCACAGATACCAAGGTGTAAATCAGCTTTAACTGAACGACCTTTAGCTTCTGCAATTTCCATCAATGCACCTGGACCATCTGGATCAAGTGTAGCAAATGGATCATCTTCGATGATTCTTCCATCAAGGTATGCTTCAATGAACTTACCATAGTCATCACGGCTGAAACCGAATGTTGTTTGTGAAAGGTCATTTGTACCGAATGAGAAGAAGTCTGCGAATTGAGCAACTTTGTCAGCAATAAGAGCTGTTCTTGGGAATTCAACCATTGAACCAATTTCGAATTCAACTTTTGTTCCTAATTCAGCATTTACAGCAGCAATTTTAGCTTCAGCTTGAGCACGAATTACTTCAACTTCACGGTAAGAAACAACGTTAGGAATCATAATTTGAACTTTGTGAGCTACGCCTTCTTTATCAAGTTTAGCTGTTGCACGAGCAATAGCTTCAACTTGCATTTCATAAATTTCAGGATATGTAATAGCAAGACGACAACCACGGTGTCCAAGCATTGGGTTGTGTTCGTCTAAAGCAGAAACTTTAGCAACTAAAGCAGCTTTGTCCATACCAAGTTTGTTAGCAAGAGCTGTAGCAGCTTCATCACTTTCAGCTTGGATAAATTCGTTTAATGGAGGGTCCAAAAGACGGATTGTTACTGGACGACCAGCCATTGTTTTGATGATTTCGTAGAAATCTTTTTCTTGCAATGGAAGGATTTTTGCCAAGTTTTCTTTACGAGCTTCTGTTGTTTCAGAAACAATCATTTTTTGGAAAGCTGTAAGTTTTGGTTCATCAAAGAACATGTGTTCTGTACGACAAAGACCAATACCAGCAGCACCAAAACGGAATGCATCAGCAGCGTTCTGTGGTGTATCACCGTTAGCAAGAACGTCAAATCCTTTAACTGTTTTTCCAGATGGAGTTGTACGTGTTGAGTTATTTCTAACTTCGTCAGCCCAATTAAGGAATTCTTCAAGGTCACCAGAGATAGCAGCTGGTTTTACAGCAACTTGACCTTCGTATACTTTACCTGCTCCACCATCAATTGTAAGGAATTCACCTTTTTTGTAGTCTTTTCCTTTTACAGTAATTGTGTCAGCATCTTTGAATACAACGTCTGAACATCCACAAACACAAGGTGTTCCCATACCACGAGCAACAACAGCAGCGTGTGATGTACGTCCACCAGTAGATGTTAAGATACCTTGAGCAACAGCCATACCAGCAATGTCATCTGGAGATGTTTCTTTACGAACTAAAAGAACTTTTTTACCTTCTTTTGCCCAAGCTTCAGCTTCGTCAGCTGTAAATACGATTTGACCACATCCAGCACCTGGAGAAGCGTTCAAACCAGCAGCAATTTCTGTTGCTTTTTTAACAGCAGCTGGATCCAATTGTGGAAGAAGTAATTGGTTCAATTGTTCTGGTTCAACACGAAGAAGAGCTTCTTCTTTTGTGATTAAACCTTCGTTTACTAAGTCAACTGCAATCTTAATAGCAGCAGCACCAGTACGTTTACCATTACGACATTGGAGCATGAATAATTTACCTTCTTCAACAGTAAATTCCATATCTTGCATATCGCGATAGTGTTTTTCAAGTCTGTCACGAATTTGGCAAAGTTCGTCGTAAATAGCTTTATTTGTTTTTTCAAGTTCAGAAAGTTTTTGTGGAGTACGGATACCAGCAACAACGTCTTCACCTTGAGCGTTCATTAAGTATTCACCCATGAAGATGTTTTCACCTGTTGAAGGATCACGAGAGAAACATACACCAGTACCAGAAGTGTCACCTTTGTTTCCGAATACCATAGCCATTACAGAAACAGCAGTACCTTTCAAAGCACCTTCTTTGATGTTGTTTAATTTACGATATTTGATAGCACGTGGGTTCATC
>JAGARY010000372.1 GCA_017622055.1 Treponema sp.
GCCTTGGGTATGATAAAGATCATTTAAGAGAACTATTTTATATGGGCCTTTTACATGATGTTGGAAAAATTAGTGTTCCTGATGAAATAATAAATAAACAAGGAAAACTCACTTCAACTGAGTACGATATTGTAAAAACACACACGGTAGTGGGTGGGCAAATGTTGGAAAAAATTTCTACTTTGCCACAACTTTTTTTAGGTGCAATGTATCATCATGAAAAATTTGATGGAAAAGGCTATCCTGAAGGTTTGGTTGGTGATAATATTCCAACAGATGTTAGAATTCTTTCTGTAGCAGATGCTTATGATGCAATGGCTTCTTCTAGAAGTTATAGAGGTGTGTTGCCTCAGGCTGTAATTAGGGCGGAATTATTAAAAGGAAAAGGAACTCAATTTGATCCTGTGATTGCAGATATAATGATAGAATTAATTGATGAAGATGTTAACTTTGAATTAAAAGAAAAAAACATATAGATTTGTACAATTCTTAATAAAAACAAATATTTGTGTTGTGGGCTGCCCCGAGGCTTGAACAGACCCTGAAGGAAAACTTTGTTTGACTGAAGGGAGCCACCGGGAAAGCAAGCTTTTTGCTTGCGGCCGGGGCTGGAGTGAAACGAAACTGTGAAAGGCGAGTTTTTCAATGCACGGGGCTAAAAAAATTATAATTGTTTTTGGCGTCGCTGTTTTGGAGTTATGCCTTTTATTTTTTTGTATGTGCGAATAAAATGGCTTGAATCTGTAAAACCTGTTTCTTGGCTGATGTAGTCTAAGGTTTTGTCGGTGTAGAGTAGGAGAGTGTCGGCTTTACAAATGCGTACAAATTCTATGTATTCTTTACATGTTTTTCCGAATTGGGCTTTGAATTGTTTTGCAAAGTTTGAATAACACATGCCGCACATATTTGCTAGGTTTTCTATGTTTATGTTTTCTGATGAATGTTTGTCTATGTATTCTAAAACAGAAAAATCTTTTGTGCTAAATTGGTCGAAAGTTGTTTTTGTAGAGAATTTAAAGCCTTTTCTGAGCCAAATTCGCATAATTTCTGTTACTATTAAACTAATTGTTGATGCAACTTTGATGTCGTAGCCAAATTCTTTGTGTTTTGTTTCCCAAATGCAGTTTTCAAAGAACAATTTTACTGGGTTGTATTGAAGTTCTTCTGCGGTAATTAGATTGTATGGGGTATCAAGATTTGTGGCGTTATCTAGGAGTTTTGGAAGTTTTGGAGAACCTGGAGTTGTGTTTGAAAGAATCATTTCGTCAAATTTAATTACATAAAACAAAAGTTCTGAATTTTCTTCTGTTGTGTCGTAATCTAAAAAAGAATGGATTTGCTTTGGATGGAAGATTATCATGTCTCCGGGTGTCATTGTGTATTTGTTTTTTCCAACTTCTGCAAGAAGTTTTCCTTTTACAAGATAAACCATTTCTGTAAAGTAATGCCAATGAGGTCTTACATCTTTCCAAGAACCTGAAAAGGCTTGAAATGGGGCGTTTAATATATCTGAATATTCAAAAAGTTCGTCCATTATTTTCTTACTCCGACTAACATTTTATAAATAATTGGTGTAGAGATTTATACAATAATCATCTTCTTTTTTTATATCACGGAATTAAGAATAATGCTACTGTTTTTGTAAGAAAAAAAAGTATATTAGGGAAAAATAACTATGGTAGAACATTTAATTTTGTGTTTTTCTTATAGTTATTAATTATTTATAGATTTGTGAAAATGTAAATTTCTATAATAGAAATATTATATTTTGTTTAGATTTTCATTTTTCCAATTTTGGATGGTTTGTTATGAAAAAAAAGACTGCGTTTGCTTGGATTTGGTCTTATGTGAAGAAGTATCA
>JAGARY010000373.1 GCA_017622055.1 Treponema sp.
ATCTTTATATCTTTTAATTTATTTTAAATATCAAACAAAGTTCCCTGCATTTGTTTTATATGACGCTGACCAGGAACTTCGTTACAAGCAGCACAATAATCTTCATAACTTTCAATTATTGGAGCACCTGCTTCTAAATACTTTTCTACAGTATTTTCTTTTTTATATTTACTTACTTTTCCCATGCTAAAATCAGTTTCTAGTTGATTTTTTACAATGGAAGCAATTTGTTTTGCATTATCAGAAAAACAAACTTTATGAAAATACACATCCCGTCCATTTTCCAACGCAAAATCAACTGTTATTAGAGCTCCACTTCCTGCAGGAGCTTCCACCACAACAGTTGCAAAAGACAAACCAGCAATAATTCTATTACGCTTAACAAAATGCCAATTTGTAATAGTCATTCTTGGTTCGTATTCACTAATAATTAATCCACCAGTTTGTAAAATCTGTCCCGCCAATTTTTTATTTGAAAGGGGAACAATTTCATCAATGCTACTTGGCAAAACAGCAATTGTTTTTCCAAGATTTGAAGTATCTAAACCTTTTTCAAAACAATCAAAATATGCATCAACTACACCTCTGTGGGCATATTCATCTGCACCTTTTGCAAGTCCACTTACAACAACTTCACCATTCAACGCGGCGTTATAGGCAAACTCTTTTGCTGCAATTTTACCGTTCTGGGTAAGCCTTCTAGTTCCCACAACAGAAACAGTCTTTTTTAAAAGCAACGAAACATCACCTTTATAAAATAACAAATAAGGTGGATCAGCAATTTGTCTTAATTGCTCCGGATAATCTTTATCTGAATGAAGTAAAATTTTTACTCCAAGCTGATTACAAAAATGCAAAGCAACTTGAGCCATTCGGAAATTTTCTTTTGCATTCCAAACAACTTTATTTGACAAATCTCGATTAATTATTTTTTTAATCTCTTCTATAGACAGTAATACAAGAGAACAAGAACTGTCAAGATTTTTCTTTAAAATTTTTTTCTCATTAAACGAAAGAAATGTAATTCGTGCAATATATAATTCCAACAACAAATCAAAATCTTCATTTTGAGAAAAATCATTTTCATTTTTTACATTTTGATTAATTTGAGTAGGCTGCATCTAATACTATTTTTTTATTTTCTTCCGCACTTGCCTTTTTTTCTTCACTTTTTGTTGTGGCAATTATTTTATCATACATTGCAACTGCTTTATCGAATTCGTAAGAACTGTAATATGCTCTTGCCAAAACAAACATTGCATCAATATTTTTTGTATCGATTGTAAGAAGTTTTTCTAAATATGGAATTGCTTTTTCACTTTCATCCAATTCAAAAACGTACAAAACTCCTAAACCATACAAAGCACGAACATATCTATCTTCAATTTCAATTGCTCTAAGATAGGCTTCTTCTGCAAGTTTAAGATAATTATATTTCATTTCGGAAGAACCAGTTCCACCAAAATCCATTGCAGCATGACTCATATAGCCAGCACAAACTCCAACCCAATAATACAAATTTTGATTATTTGGATAATACTCCAATGCTTTTTGAAAGGCTTTTAAAGCTTCGCCGTACATTTTGTTATCTAAATAACGATTTCCAAGAATTTTGTACCAAATTCCAACTTGTTGATTTGTTAATTGTAAATCTGCAGCACGTTTTTCGTATTTTGCAATTGCATCCTTTAATTCTTCTACTGTAGTTGGATTTTCAACACCTTCTTCCAACTTTTGCTGACGGATAATCGATTTATTTGAAACTCCACAAGAAACAAAAAACGAACTTAATAAAAGAACACAAACAATAAAATTTGCTTTTTTCATATTTTCCCCTATAATCCCATCAATTAACATTGATTATATGATGATTATTTTCTATTTACAAGACAAGAAAAGCTTTTATTTTGCATTTTCAAATCAATTTTGTTTAAAATAATAACAAAAACTCAAAAAAGAAAATTAAATTTTAAAATATTTATCGTGTGCTTCTTGTAATTGATTATCTGTGATGTGAGTATAAATTGTTGTTGTAGATAAATCAGAATGCCCTAGTAATTCTTGAACAGAACGTAAATCTGCCCCTCCAGAAAGCAAATGAGTTGCAAAGGAATGTCTTAGGGTGTGAACTTTTGATTTTACACCAGACAACGCTTCTAATTCTTGAAACCTTTTCCAAACTCCTTTTCTAGAAATTGCATCGCCTTTATAATTCACAAAAACCTGGGCTGTATTTTTTGATTTTACAAGTTCAGGACGAACTTCTTCCAAATAGATTTTTAATTTGTCGTAGGCTCTACCACCAAAAGGAATTAATCTTTCTTTATCACCTTTTCCAGTAACCAAAATTAATTTTTCTTCCATGTGCAAATTCATAATTAATAAATTACAAACTTCACTTATACGAAGCCCACAAGAGTAAATTAATTCAAAAAGTGCATCATCTCGTTTTCCTAATGGAGTTGTTTTATCTATTGCATTTAAAAGTAAATCTATTTCTTCTACAGACAAAACAGAAGGAACGTTTCTTGTAGATTTTGGTTTATCCATTTGAAGTGCAATATTTTCTGTCCAAAATCCTTTTCTAACAAGATATTCCCCAAAAGCACGAATCCCAGCAATATCTTTTGAAATAGTTAAATCACCAGAACCTGAATCTTTTCTGTGCAGCAAAAAAAACATCAAATCTTTTGAAGTAACATCTTTTAACTTAATTTGTTCAGAGGAAAGCCAATTTAAAAATTCTTGGGAGGATATTTTATATGTAATTGCACTTTGCTCTGACAATCGTTTTACTAATAATAAATCTGTGTAAAATTGTTCTAATAAAAGTTCAATTGTCATTATCACTTTCCTATTATTAGTAAAACATTACAAAATAAAATCAAATTAATCGTCAGAAAGATTTATAGTTCTGCCAAAATTTGAATTATTCCAGATTGCAGGTTGACTTAAATCGTTGCTATTTGGTTCAAATCCAGGAGGAGGTGCAAATGATTTTGTTGCAGGATTTACTCCACCCTTGTGGGAATCTAAATCAAATAAAGATTGCCCCCAAGCCGCATTTTTTGATTGTTCACCTTCATTTTTAGAAGAATTTTGATTAGAACTAGTAAAAGTTCCGTAATTTCCAGAATTTAAATCATTTTTGCTAACAAAACTTCCGTTTAATGATTCAAACGGATTTGAAGTTTCTGTTTTTGTTTCTGTATTAGAAACTGAATTGTTCAAAATTTTTGAAAATTCAGAAGAATCAATTACATTTTCATCTTTTATAATTGGTTGTTCAATTACAGGGGCAACAACAGGTTCAGGTTTAACTTTTACTTTATTTTCAAATCCTGTTGCAATAACAGTAACACGAATTTTTCCTTCCATTTCTGGTAAAATAATTTGTCCCCAACAAACTTCGTGATCTTTATCTGCAGAAGCAGTTACAATTTTTACAATTTCATTAATTTCAGGAATAGAAACTGATTCAGAAGCACAAATATTAATCAAAATATGAGTTGCTCCATCAATACTTGAATTTTCAAGCATTGGGTTATTAATAGCAGCAGTAGCAGCTTCTACGGCTCTATTTTCACCTTCGCTAACACCAATACCAAAAATTGCATTTCCTTTTCCTTGCATTGTATTTTTAACATCAGCAAAGTCAGTGTTAATAATTCCTGGTAAAGTAATAATTTCTGAAATTCCTTGAACACCTTGACGCAAAACATCATCTGCAATTAAACATGCATCTGTAAATGAGGCTGCCCCATTTTTTTCAAGAATATTATTTAATTTTTCATTAGGAATAACAATTAAAGAGTCTACATATTCGTGAAGTTTTTTAATTCCTTCTTTTGCACGACGCATACGAACAGGACTTTCAAAATCAAAAGGAGTTGTAACAACAGCAACAGTTAAAGCACCTAATTCACGGGCAATTCTTGCAACAACAGGGGCAGAACCAGTTCCTGTTCCTCCACCCATACCAGCAGTAATAAATACCATATCTGCACCGCGAAGTTCATTTGTAATCACTTCTTTATCTTCTTCAGCTGCTTGTTCACCAACTTCTGGATGCCCACCAGCTCCAAGTCCTTTAGTAACTTTTTGTCCAATAGGAACACGTTTTTTTGCTTTTGATTTATTTAATGCTTGTAAGTCTGTATTAATAGCAATGAATTCTACACCTTTGATTGTTGCTTCAATCATTCGGTTTACGGCATTTGAGCCACCACCACCACAACCAATAACTTTTATGACAGTTGGTGGTAATTCATTCATTAAATTTTCTTCTTCTTGCTGAACAGTAGAATTTTCCTCTACAATTCCATATATATCCATAATAATCCTCCCAGTTATCATTATATATAATTTTTGCTATAAATTAAAATAAGGATTTGAATATTTTTTTCAAAACATTTTCATCTTTATTTTTTGTTTGTGTAGATACATTTCCACGTTTTGATTTTTTAGACTTTCCTCGTTCTCTAATAATCCGTTGATTTGCAACAATTAACCCAACAGCAGTTGCAAACTCTGGATTTCTATATTCTTCTTCAACACCACCCATAGATTCAGGAACACCAATTCTAACTGATGATGTTTTAAAAATTGCTTGTGCCAATTCAACAACACCTTCCATTTGAGCACCACCACCAGTCAAAATTATATTTCCAGAAAGCTGAGTAATAGTATCTTTTGTATCTTTTACAATTGCAGCTTTTATCATTGTAAAGATTTGAGCAACACGAGCTTGAATAATTTCACAAACTTTTGATTGCATTATTACTTCAGGAGCTCTTCCCCCAACTCCTGGCAAAATTACTTCTTTATCATTGCTAGAATTAATTAACTGAGGCCAACAACATCCATATTCAACTTTGATTTTTTCTGCCACAGCAACTGGAATTCCTAAAACAATAGAAATATCATTTGTAACAAGATTTCCACCAACTTGAACAGAAGTTGTACTAATTGGAGCACCTTTTATTAAAACTAAAGCATCTGTAGTTCCAGCTCCTAAATCAATCAAAATTGAACCTAAATCCATTTCGTCTTGATGACAAACCGACTGAGTTTGAGCCAACGTATTAAGCATAACTCCATCTAAAAAGTATCCTGCTCTACTAATGCAAGTTCTAATATTTTGTAAAACAGTTTTTGCTTCTGTGATAATGTGAACTTCAACTTCAAGTTTTGTTCCCATCATGTGAACAGGATCTTTTATTCCAGAAGTTCCATCAACAATGTAATCTTGTGGAATAACATGAAGTTTTTCTCTATATTCAGTACTTAAAATTTCAGTGGCATTTTCTATAACTTTTTTTACATCTTCTTCTGTAATTTCACCATTAGTTCTTCCGTTACTTCTAACCGGAACAACAGCTCTAGAATTTTTTCCTTCAATTTGAGAACCACCAATTCCTAAAACAACAGAACTAACAGCTACGCTAGCATTATATTCAGCAGTTTCAATAGCTTCTTTTATGGCATCCTTTGCTTTTTCAATATTTACAATGCTACCTTTATTAATTCCACCTGATTCTTTTGAGGCACAACCAATTACTTCGAGTTTACCTGTACTTTCGTTAATTTCGCCAATAACAACACGAATTACACTTGTTCCAATATCAAGTCCAACAATAATTCTTTCTCTGTCGTTTGCCATCTATTTTCCCCTTTTATTCCCCAGCATCTAAAGAATCCATTTTTGTTCTAAAAGCAACAGCACCGTAGCGTAAATCAATTTCAGAAACATCGGTTCCAATTTTGTTTACAACGTCTAATACAACCATCATATACTTTAATGCGTCTTCATTCAATGCTCGATCAGTTAATACTTTTACTTTTGATTGAGATGGAATCAATGATAATTCATAATTTCCATACTCTTTTGCTCTAACACAAATTTCGGAAATACTTGCAAAATAGTTTTGTGGTAATTCACTAATTTCTGCAATTTGTTCAATCAAAGAACGATATTTTGCAGGAATTCTTTTTGCATAAGACATATATTCAATTGGTAATCCAGAAATAATTGGTAATGAATTTTTAGTTGATTTATAACCATTTTCACATGGAAACAAAACTCCACTTCTGTCTACACAAAAAGAATTTGTTCTTCCATTTTCAGAAAACATCGTAATTGCTACAGGTGTTCTTTCTACAATATTGATTAAAATTTTATCTGGAAACTTTTTTTCTACCGATACATTTTCAATAATCACATCACTAGATAAAATAGAAACTGCCTTTTGAACATCAAAATCAAGCCAAGAAGTAGCATTCATTGGCAAAAGTTTTCTTGCAATTTCTTCTGCTGAATAATAATTTTGTCCAGAAATTGTCAATTTTGGACTAGACATACAAGGTGTTATATATTTAAAAAATACAAGTTCGCATAATAATAAGAAACAGAAAATTCCAAAAACAATTTTAATAGTTTTAAATTTTTTTTCTGTATTTTTAGTTTCTTCTTTTTCGTGAGAATCCGTTGATAAAAACAAATCTTGTTCAATATAATCTTCTACTGCAAAACTTAAATTATTCATATAAACACCTTTTCTTTATATATCACCTTTTTTTATAATTCTAAAATAGTAATAACTCCATCACTATTTTCGTCATTTTTTTCATTTATTTCATAACTATCTTCACATCTGGAAGTATTTAAAATAAAGCCACACATTGCCAAAGTAACAATTATTGAAGATCCTCCCAAAGAAAAGAAAGGAAGTGGAATTCCTGTTGAAGGAACTAATCCACATACAACCATACAATTTAATAATGATTGTAGAAAAATAATTGAAACACACCCAAATGAAGCAAAGGATGCAAATCTATCTGGGCATGTAAGTGCACTTTTGTATCCTCGCCATACAAAAAGTCCCAAAACTGCAAAATAAAAAATAACTCCAACTAAGCCCATTGCTTCTGCCCAACCTGCAAAAATATAATCCGCTTGGATTTCTGGAATAAGATTGATTTTTACTAAATCTGTTCCAATTCCTTGCCCCCAAATTCCACCAGCACTAATTGCTTTTTTTGCTGCCAAACTTTGAAAGTTTAGTGTTGTAGCAAATTCATCAGGATTAATAAATCCCAAAATACGCTCAATTCTGTATTGCTGGGAAAAAATCATTATTATACAAATTGGAATAACAACAATTAAAAATGGAATTAGCCAAGCAATTTTTGCGCCTGCAACAACAAACATTAAAATACAAACACAAGCAATAAAAGCAGTTGTTGAAAAATCTTTTTGAGCAGCAACTATAACTAAAAATATAATAAAAACACAAACACAAGGTGCAACATTTTTTTCTTCAGGATTTACTAATCTTTCTTGTTTATCAAAATAATTTGCTAAAAATAAAACAAGTCCAAATTTCACAAGTTCTGATGGTTGAAAAGAAAATGAAAATGGCAAGCGAATCCATCTTGCAGCGCCATTTTTTTCTACAGAAATTCCAGGAATAAAAGTTAAAAGACATAAAACAAAGGCTGAAATTACAATAATTGAAACAAGTTTTCGAATAAGTTTCATATCAGAAAGGAGGAAAAATAAAAATAAAACTCCGCCAACACAAGAAGTAATAAATTGTCTTTTTACAAAATAAAAAGAATCATCAAACATTCTTTGAGCGTAATTTTGAGAACAAATAAACAATGCAAAAAATCCTAATCCCCATAACAAAATTACAGAGATTAAAAAGAGAATGTCACTTTTGTGATATTTTTCAATTGGTCTTTCAGCAGCAAATGAAAATCCACCCATTTTTTAGCAACCTCCCTTTTTATCATTTTTTACACAAGTTTTACAAATCATTGGAACAATTTTTTCCAATTCCATGCTATTTGACCCTTTTAACAAAACTACATCGTTTTCGCTAACAAAATCATTCACCTGTTTAGCAATTTCACTAAAAGAATCACTGCCCTTTTCTTTATACCAAATTACACTTTTTTCAATTTTGGAAGATGAATTACAAATATAATCGTAAGCAACTTGCATTTCACTTCCAACTAAAAAACACAAATCAGGATTCATCTTGCAAAGTTTTTTTCCAATTTGCGAATGAGCTTCAATTGATTTTTCTCCCAACTCCTTCATATCAGCCAAAACAAAAATCTTTTTGCCAACATTTTCCAAAGAATCACAAAAATCTAAAACCCCATTCATAGAATCAGGATTTGCGTTATAACAATCTTTAATTAAATTAAATGCAACACCACTTTCGTTTTTTGCTTCAAGAATTTCCATGCGTCCAGCAACATTCTTAAAACTTTCCAAACCATTTTTGATTTCTTCAGCAGAAAATCCCAATTCTTTAGCACAAGCCACAACACCCATAGCGTTCAAAAAATTATATTTTCCACTTAAAGGAAGCAAAACTTCTACACCATCAACCGCAAACAAAGTTCCTTTCAAACCTTTTGAATCCAAAAACTTAATTCCAGAAACTTCGCCAGAAACAGATTCTCCGTATTTTATAACTTTTGCACCATTTGCAATTACA
>JAGARY010000374.1 GCA_017622055.1 Treponema sp.
TTATAAACATTTTTTTTGATTTCTTTTCTGTTTCCCGCACAAAAATACATGTCATGATTTACATAAATGCCTTTTGGTGTAAGAAATCCATTTTTTTCTAATATTTGTTTTGTTTTATTTTTGTCAAAAAAGTTGTAATTAAGTTCCGCTGGGTGAGAAATTACATTTATTCCATTTGATTCAAGTTTTTCTGCAATTAAAGAATCTTGAATAGGAAGCCAATCAAAAGGATTTACCCAAAAACTCATAGAAATTGCAAAATCTGGATTAAAACTCATAATTTTTTGAGCAAAAATGTCTAAATCACAAGAATTTTCATGTAAAACATAAATGTTATTTTCTTTTAAAAGATTTTCAACAGAAAGATTATTTTTGCAAACTTCATCCTCATCAAAATACGTCCGGTCAAGGGACACGACCTTCAAGCCCTTGACTCGGCCGTTTTTAGGATTTGTAATAAACCCTAAATAAAAAGAATCTAAAATGAACATTCCTGGCTGTTCTGTAACAAAATAAAACTCATCTTCTGGATGATTTTTTATAAATTCTTTCCATTTTTGAAAATGACTTGGCAGAGTAGTAATAAAAAAATTTTCTTTATCAAAAATGTTTGAATTTGAACTGTAAAAAACTATTTTCATTTTATTGTTTCTTCTACTAATTTGTTAAATTCAATTTCTTCAGCTTCAGAGACTAATTCAAAAGAATATAAAGCTTTTTCAAAAATTTCCCCAGCTTTTACTGCCGAGTCCACATTAATCATTTTGCAAAATTCCAATGGGCCATAAGTTTTTTTGTAAGTAATTTCTTTTGATTTAGCCCAATCTACAAGTTTCATATATTTTTTTGTAAATCTGTCTAATTCCTCTTTTTTTGCTTTAGATTTTTTAGATTTTTTCAAAAATTCGCTAATGTTATCATAAAAACTTTTGCTTTCGACAGTAGTGTATTTTTGAAGTTCAATAGAAGAACCTCCAAATAAAATGCTAAAAATCTTTTTTAAATTTGCAAAAAACTTTTGAAAATAGTGTTTTATCTTGTTATTCTTAAAAAAAGCTAAAAATTTATCATCAAAAAATGGCTTAATTAAATATCTAAAAACAATGAACAATAATAATAAAGCAAAAACACCTTGAATCAACAAGGATAAAATAGATTCAAAACTATTTGATTGAGGTTTGTAAGCACCTGTAAAAACTAAAGTTTCAACTTTAGGCTCTTGAAATTCTTTAAAATCTTTTTTTTGTATTACATTTGATTCCACAACAACAATTTTTTTAAGCCAAGACAAAACAAATTTAAAATTTAATAAGGCTTTATCATAAGAAAGAAAAATTGCAAAAAATACTGCAATAAGACAAATCAGAACAGAAGTTTTTACAATTCGTTGTCTGTAGCCAAAAATGTTATCAAAACCTAAAAATGCGTAATAAACTTCATTTCTGTTTGTAGAAAAAAACAAAAATAATAAAAATACACAAAATAAATAGCAAACTAAAATTAAACCTGTGGAATTTGCACCATCATTATAATAATTTTTTTCAAATGTATAAAAAATAATACACAAAACAGCAAAAAACAGTTGGGAAGTAATAGAAGTTTTTATATTTTGTGAATATTCTAAAGCAATTGTGTTATTGTGATACAATTTTTCTTTTAATTCTTTTTTTGAAAGGCCAACACATTGTTCTTCAAATTCTTGATACAAATGAACACTTTTATAATTATAAACAAAATAAAAATAATTGATTAATGTAAAAGGAATAAAACTAACAGATGTAATATTGCTATCAGAAATTCGTTTCATAACAACAGAAACAAAAATTAAAAATAAAATATAAAATATTAAAAACTTTGCAAAACCAAAAAAATCTACTTTTTCGTTATAAAGAATTAAAATTATTGCCACATTTACAATCGAAAAAATAAAAAGCATTATCATTTCAAAAATAACTTGATTTTTTTGAAAAAATCCTGAAACTAAACAAAATGAAAAAAACATAAAGTAAGTAAAAAACAGAGATGATAAATATAATACAAACGTTTCAAAAAATCTTTTTCCTGTGCTAACTGTCATAAAACTTTTTCCATATTTAATTTTTTTGTTGTAATTTCTTTTTCTTCGGCAAAACACAAATCAATATATTCTTCAACTTGTTCTGGTCCAATAACAAATATTTGAGTATTTTTAGAAAGTTTTTGTTTTAATTTTTCAATTGGATTGTAATCTAACTTTCCAGGAACCATTTTAATTAAAGAAAGAACGTCCAAAATGCTTTCAGATTGATTTTGTCTTGGAAGCAAAAAAGGGAAGTCTGAACCAAAAGCGGCAAATCCACATGGTTGTCTAAACCTTTTTGAAGCTTCTACAATGGCGGCGGCAATTTCAATTGCAGTTTCACCTTTTGAATGACGCAAATCTAAAGTATAATCATCTTCTGCAAGATTCAAAAATACAAAAAATGGCACATCAAAAGAATTTTCATATTCGTTTGTAAATAATGAATTATATTTTGCACTTATAAACCAGTTAATACGCTTAAATTCATCACCAGTTTCGTAAGGACGAATACTTCTTCGCAAAGTGATATCTTCATAAATCTTATTTTGAATTGAAAGTGCACCTTGCGGACGCCCCGGAATTGCCTTTGTAATCAAATTAATTCTTGCTGGACGAACCATAATTGTATTAAAAACAGGCACTTCTTTTGTAATTTCAAAAAATCCAATTGGATCTGAAGATTTTATAACAACAGGTCCTGCAGTAAATAATCCTCGTTCTTTTGCCATAACTTTATACTTTACAAAAGTTCGTTCATAGGGACGCAAAGAAATTAACTGATTGTTTTCATCTCCAAAAACATACATAGAAATTGTATCTTGTACAAAACAAACTAAAGCTGGCAAACGATATCTGTTTAAAACCGAAAATTTAATTTCAATTTGTTCTTTTGAAGAAACTTTTAAATTTTGAATATTTTTTTCTGCATCAAGATTTTTTAATAAAATCAAAGCATAAAAATATGAAAATAAAACTGTTAAATCAAATCCAAGACAAATACATTGTACAATTTTTGACGGTACAAATAAAAAGAGTAATAATGCAATTATTGATAAAGTTTTTACAACAAAATTAGATTTAATCACTTTTTTTAATCCACGCAAATCTTAATTCAAAAAATCCAAAATCTAAAAATAAAATTACACATGAGCTTTAAAATTTGGAATAGGAATTGAATCTAAAAGTTCTTTTACAAGATTTTCTTCAGTATATCCTTTTAAAATTGAATCTGTTTTCAAAATAATTCTTTTTCTAAAAACAGGAAGAGCCATTGTTTTTACATCTTCAGGAGTAACAAAATCACGACCATGAATTGCAGCATAAGCCTGACAGGCTTTATAAAAAGACAAAGACCCACGAGGAGAAACTCCAGCTAAAATTCTATCATCAGTACGTGTCCAATTACAAAGAGAAATCAAATATGACAAAACAGCATCATCAACAAAAATTTTTACAACTTCTTCCATACATTCAATAATTTCATCTTTTGTAACAACTGCACAAACAGATTCAACAGGATGAACTAAAGAATTTTGTGCTGTAATAATTTGAATTTCTTCTTCTACAGAAGGATACCCAATAGAAAGGGAAAGCATAAATCTATCTTTTTGAGCTTCTGGCAAAGGGAAAGTTCCTTCAGATTCCACAGGATTTTCTGTAGCAATAACAAAAAAAGGTTTTTCTAATTGATGAATTTTTCCATCAACGCTAACTTGATTTTCTGCCATACATTCAAGCAAAGCAGACTGAGTTCTAGGAGTGGCACGATTTAATTCATCAACTAAAACAATAGAAGACATTACAGGACCTTTTCTAAATTCAAACTCTTGTTTTGCTGGAAGCCAAATATTATTTCCTGTAATATCAGAAGGCATTAAATCTGGTGTACACTGAATTCTAGAAAATGACATATCAATAGATTTAGCCAAAGCTTTTGCCAAAACTGTTTTACCAGTTCCTGGAACATCTTCTAACAAAACATGACCTTGTGCAAAAATTGCACAAAGAATCATATCTACAACATCTTCTTTACCTTTAAAAACACTAAAAACCGACTTTTTAATTTTATCCGAAACTACTTTTATTTTATTCATATAAATATAATAGCACATAACAAATGATTTATAAATTCATTATTGCCATTATTTTTTTATTTTTATAATATATGTCCATGACTAAAGACGATTTAATTTTTCTTATTGATACAAAAAAATCATTTGAGTTTTCATACAATGGAAAAAATTATAACCTCACTTACGACAAAGACGAAAAAGGAGAATACATCGTTTTTGGCCAAACATTTCAAGGTGAAAAATATAAATCTTTTGGAGAATTTTACAACAACGCAAAAGTAGAAAATCACTTTTTTAGAGAAATGTTAGATGTAATTAAATTATAAAAAGCAAAAAAAACTATCTCCCAAATCTGAACAATAATATAGCTCACTTTTCCGAGATTCTTTAGATATTTAAATACGTCTGGTCAAGGCACGTTCGCTGCCGCTCATCTTAAAGCCTTGACTCAGACGTTTTTTGAGTTTACTTATATCGTAACCTCAAAATACGTCCGGTCAAGGCACGCTTTGCTCAAGGCCTTGACTCGGCCGTTTTTAGGGTTTGTATTAAACCCTAAATTAAATTTTGAATTACAAAAGAGGAAAAAAATGGCAAATCAAATTAACATGACCGAAGGTTCAATTTTTAACAAACTTGTAAAATTTTCAATTCCATTAGTTTTTTCAAGTTTTTTGCAAGTTTTGTTTAATGCAGTTGATGTAATTGTTGTTGGCCGATTTGCAGGAGACAATTCACTTGCAGCAGTTGGTTCAACAGGTTCATTAGTAAACTTGCTTGTAAATCTTTTTATGGGACTTTCAATTGGAACAAATGTTGTTGCAGCTCATTATTTTGGAGCAAAAAAATCAAAAGAATTAAAAGATACAGTTCATACTGCAATGTTAATTTCTGTTTATAGCGGAATTGCTTTAACAATTATTGGTGTTTTTGGTGCAGAATACATTTTAAAACTAATGCAAGCTCCAAAAGAAGTTTTAGATTTAGCTGCCGTTTACCTTAAAATATATTTTTTAGGAATTACAGCCACAATGGTTTACAATTTTGGAAGTGCCTTGTTGCGAGCCAAAGGAGATACAAAACGTCCTTTGTACATTTTGTCTTTAGCAGGAATATTAAACTTAATTCTTAATTTAATTTTTGTAATTGTATTCAAAATGAACGTTGCGGGAGTTGCCATTGCAACAGTAATTTCACAAGTTTTATCTGCATTTTTAGTTGTTAGAATTTTATTAAAAGAAGAAGATTCATTTCGCCTAAATTTAAAACAACTAAAAATAAATTCTCACATATTATTAAAAATTGTAAAAATTGGAATTCCAGCAGGTTGCCAAGGGATAATGTTTTCTTTTTCAAACGTTATTATTCAATCTTCAATAAACACGTTTGGAGCTATTGCAATTGCAGGAAACTCTGCCGCTTTAAACTTAGAAGGCTTTATTTATACTGCCATGAACGGATTTTCCCAAGGAGCCTTAACATTTTGTTCACAAAACATGGGAGCAAAAGAATACAAACGAATCAAAAAAGCTGCATTTGAATCTCAAATAATTGTATTTATTATTGGCCTAGTCCTTAGCTTTATATTTTACATTTTCTTAGATTTATTATTAGGATTTTACACAACTAGCCCAGAAGTAGTTTTAGCCGGCCGCAAACGATTAATCATCATTTTATCTACATATTATCTATGCGGAATGATGGACACAATGGCAAACTGCATCAGAGGAATTGGACACTCATTAGCCCCAGTAATTATCACATTAATTGGTGCATGTTTATTCCGAATGTTTTGGATTTTCACAATTTTTCAAATTCCAAAGTTCCACACAGAAACTGTAATTTATTTATCATACCCAATTTCTTGGGCAGTAACATTTTTGGCACTTTTATTCACATTTGTTAAATTTTACAAAAAAATTGGAAAGCAAGAAATATAAATTTTTTATACCACTTTTACTTTTCTATTATTTTATGTAAAATAAAAGCATTATGAACATGGAAGCTTTTATTTTAGGTTGCGGTGGAATGATGCCATTGCCTTATCGTCATCTTACTTCGGTTTTGTTGCGTCGTGATGGAGACTTATTTTTATTTGACGGTGGTGAAGGAACCCAAGTAAGCTTAAAACGATTAAACCTAAAATGGAAAAAAATTGATGCAATTTTTGTATCTCATACTCATGCAGATCATGTTACAGGTTTACCAGGCATTTTAATGCTTTCATCACAAGTAGATAGAACTGAACCTTTGTACATTTACGGGCCTCCAAAAATCAAAGAATACATTGAAACAAGTCGCAAAGTTTTAGATATGTACATAAATTATCCAATTATTGTGCAAGAAATTACTGCACCTTGTGTTGTTCATTCTGGGGAAGATTTTTATATTCGTGCATTTCCTTTGGATCACACAAAAACTTGCGTTGGCTACACTTTGGAAGAATTAGACAGACCTGGAGAATTTAATCCACAAAAAGCAAGAGAACTTGGGGTTCCTTGTGGACCACTTTGGTCTCAATTACAAAAAGGCTTTGAAGTTCAAGCGGAAGATGGTTCAACTGTAAAACCTGAACAAGTTTTGGGAGAAAAGAGAAGTGGACGCAAATTTTCTTTTGTAACCGACACTCTTTTTAAACGTTCTATAATTGATGAAGTTCGTGGCTCAGACTTATTAGTTTGCGAAGGAATGTTTGAAAATGCCCTTGAAGATCAAGCAAAAGAAAAAAAACACATGACAGCTAGTCAGGCAGCAACAATTGCAAAAGAAGCAAATGTAAAACGCATGTGTTTAATTCATTACAGTCCAAGATACACAGACAAAGAACTTCACATTTTGTTAGAAGAAGCACAGGCTATTTGGCCAAATGCAGAACTTTCAAAAGACCGAATGCAAATTGACATTCCTTTTGAAGATTAGCACAAAAAACTATGATAAAAATAGAAAACTTTTACAAAAAATACGACTCAAAATCTGATTATGTTGTTCAAAACGTAAACTTACAAATTGAACCTAAAAAAATCACATGTTTATTAGGGCCAAACGGTTCTGGAAAGTCTACAATTATGAACTGTATTTGTGGTTTTATTTATGGCTCAAAAGGTTCAATTTGCGTTTCAGATTCAAACAATAATTTAATTAACGTAGAAGAAAATCAATCATCTGTAATGAAAAACATTGGCTATGTTCCAGAAATTTCAAAATTGCCACCAGAATTAAAAGTTTTAGAATTTTTAACTTATGCTGCAGAAAATCACAATCTTTTAAAGGAAGAAACTTTACAAAACATAAAATTATTAGTTAAAAAATTAGATTTAGAATCATTACTTACAAAAAAAATAAAAACACTTTCTAAAGGGCAGCAACAAAGAGTTTCTTTTGCTCAAGGATTAATTCACAATCCAGCAAATTTAATTTTAGACGAACCAAATTCAGGTTTAGATCCTTTGCAAATTAAACAACTTAGAACTTTTATAAAAGAACTTTCTCAAACAAAAGCAATTTTAATGTCTACTCACATACTTTCAGAAGCAGTAAATCTAACTTCCGAAATTTACATAATCAAAAAAGGAAAAATTGTAAAAGCAAAAGATTTACAAAACCTAGAAAACGAATATTTGGAAATAATGGAAAATGAAAATTAATTTAAAACATATAAACATTTTACAATATACTTTTATTGCAATAATTTTTAATCTTCTTGTTTCAATTAATTTCTTTATAAAAAATCAATTTTTTGTGGGAAATTCAACAAATTTAACTTTGTTTTTTGCTGTAATTCCTTTTTTTGCAATAGTTTTAGTTCCAGCTTTGTGTTATAAACAGTCAATTTCTGTGTATGATGATTTTTTACCACTTTCTACAACAAAAAAAATAATTCAAAGTTTTTTTACAAATCTGCTAAAATTTACAGTACTAATTTTATTTTTAATTCCAAATTGCCTTGTTGTAAACTTTTTTGGCAACATTGATTTTGGAAAAGTTTTTACAAGTTTATTCTGTTTAATTTTTTACGGAGCATCTTTAATAAGTCTTTGCATCTTTATTAATCAAATTATAAAAAATAAAATTACCGCTTTTATTGTATCTGCATTATCAATTGGATTGTTTAGCGTAATTCACATGGTGGGGCTTTATGTTCAACTGCCAAAAACAATTTCTGCAATTTTAAATAATTTAAGTTTTGCATGGCATTTTGACCAAGCTTCAAAAGGAATTTTTAATACAAAAGATATTTTTTGGTTGGCTGGATTTTCCGTTTTATTTATTTTACTTACAATTTTTGTTACAGAAAAACAAAAGGGTAGAAAACTTTCTAAAAACAAATTAATCACTACGATTTTTTCTTTAATTGTTACAATTTTGTTTATGCTTAATTCCACAAGATACAATTTTAGAATTGACTTTTCAAAAAACAAAACTTTTTCTTTATCATCATATTCAAAAGAATTTTTAGAAAATATTTCTTTTCCTGTGAACATTTCTTATTATTGTTCAAATTCACTATCTTCGTTGTATCCTCAAATTACAGAAATTTCTGATTATCTTTCTATGTATTCAAATCAAAATAAAAACATTAATTACATAAAAAAAGATCCAGATTCTAACGAAAATGCAAAAAAAACTTTGGATACTTACGGCATTTTTAGCCAACAAATGAAAACTCAAAAAAATAACACAACTCAATATATTGATGTTTATTCAGCAATCATAATTGAATACAACGGAAACACCCAAGTAATACCGTTTATTATGTCGGCTTCCACTTTGGAATTTGATTTAACTTCAAAAATCAAAACTTTAATTACAAATAAACAAAGAATTGTAAATATCATAGTTGGAAATGGAATGTCTTTATCTTCTGATTATGATTTTTTAGTTCCGTGGCTTAATAACCAAGGATTTGTTTGTAATGAAATTCATATAGAAAATCCAAATTTTGCAAATGAATTAAAAAACACAACAGGGCCATTGTTTATAATTGGAGACAGTCAAATTAAAATTGCCCAAGCCATTGAAATTGAAAACTACATTTTAACTAAAAATCAAAATGCCTTGTTTAATATTAGTCCATATAGCTCAAATATTAGTGATGATTGGAACATTACACAAAATCAAAATACAAATATTGTAGAAATGATTGAAAACTGGGGAATTGTATTTACAGAAAATATTGTAGCAGACATTTCTTCGGCACAAATTACAATGTACAGCCAACAATCAGACGATAATCAATTTGCAAGTGGAAATTCTCAAACACAAGTTCTAAATTATCCTTTGTGGGTTTCTCTTTTGCCACAAGAAAACGTAACTTTGGGTGCAACAATGTTTTGGCCAGTTGAACTTTCAATTTTAGCCGAAAATGCAAAACCATTTTTTGTTTCTTCACCAATGGGCTACACATATCAAACAGACAGAAATAGGCCTTCAAAATTAATAGAAAGTAATCCATTTGTTTTACAAACTTACGACATAAAATCAAAAGAAAAATCTACAAAAACAATTGGAGCCCAAATAAAAGGGAAAATTTCTGGATTATTTAACAATTTTGAAGCCGAAAATGCAAATATTATTGTAATTCCAGATCAATATTTTGTTAATTCTTTAATGAACGGTTACATTGGTGGTGAATACGGAGATTACAGAAATTACGAATTAACAACAAATATTTTGTACAACTTAAATAACGAAAGCGAACTTTCACAAATAAAATCAAAACTTCAAGTAGACGAATCTTTGTTTAAAATTTCAACTACAGAAGAATTTTTGCATTACTTAAAAATTAGTAATTTGATTTTATTTGTGATTATCCCATGTTCTATTTTAATTTTAGGAATTGTTTTATGGATCTTAAAAAAGAAAAAATTAACATCATTCTTATTGCAACTTCAATAGTTTTATTTTTTACATATATTTTATCATTTACAAATTTTTCTTCTACAGATAAAAGAAAACTTGTAAAAACCGCTTTGGTAAACAATAAATATATAGATTCTATAAATAGATTTGAACTGAGCCAAGGTGAACAAAAAATCACATTATCTAAAGAAAAAGCGGGCGGTGGTGATGTTTGGTTTATTTTGGCAGAAAATAACACAAAAATTCTTCCTGCAGATAAAGAACTTATTAATAATTTTATTATTAAATTAACAAAAGTTATTAATATGTATAAAATATCAGACAATATATCTCAAAATAATTCATTTGGCCTAACAGATTCCTCAACTTTTTGCTTAAAATACTATTTTTCAGATTCAGAATTCCAACAAATCTACTTTGGAAACTTAGATTTTTCAAATTCATTTAGGTATTTAATGAGTGGAAAAACAACAACAGTTTATCAAGTTGAAAACACAATAGATACTTTTTTAAACACAAAAATTCAATTTTGGGCTGAACCAAACATAATTTCTAAACAAATAATAAATATTTCTCCAGATTCAATTCAAAAAATTACTTTGTCAAAAAATTCTAAAACAAAATCTTTTTCATCACAACAAAAAAATTTTAGAGAAAAATGTTTTGATTTACTTGAACTTCGCCACGGAGGAATTCCAACTCCAGAAGAATTCCAATTAATTAATAATCAAAATCCTTCAAAAATCTTTATTGAAAACGGAAATAAATCAACTGTTGAACTAAGTTTGTTCAATTTGGATACAGATTCAAAAATAAATAATTCTGTTATAATTAAAACTGAATATATTTTTGAAAACTCAAAAAATCAAACTTATTCAAAAATTTCAAATTGGACATACAAAAAAATCTTAGAAATATTAGAGGTAGAATCAGAATAAAATACATAAAATCAAGCAAGACCTAACATCAAAGAAACAAAATTATAAAAAAAGTGGGCAAGTGTAGAAGGAATTAAACTTTTTGAACGAATAAATGAAAAACGTAAAACAAGATGTGCAACAGCTGCATTCACAACGCTAAAAATTCCCAAATATCTATGAGAAAAAGAAAAAATCAACATTGCAACAATTTCTATAAACAACAAAATGGATTTTTCAAAAACTGTGTATGATTTATTTTGATTTTCATAAAAAAATTTTCTAAACAAAAGATGTTTTATTCCAAAAGGAATATAAAATCTATAAATCACTTCTTCAAAAAAAGCGGCAAATAAAAGATTAAAAATACAAATCAAAAAATCAAAAAATCCTTGGGGAATTTCTACAAAAACTTCGCTATTTACCAAAGAATTTTCACTATTTAAAAACTTTTGAGCAGAAAAATTACAAACAAAAGAATTTCCAAAAAGTAGAATAAAAATAACAACAAAATAAATTGAATATTTTAGGAATTTTGTAGAAAATTTTTCCTCATTTTCAACTAATTTTTTATAAAACAAAAAAATAAAAACCGCAATTACAAAATGAGCAAAATTTTGTACTGAAAAAAAAGTAAAATCTATATGTTGAACACTGGGAGCATTTACAAATAGAGGTGGAATCACAAAAAATAAAGAAATAATAGAAAAAAATAAAATTTCAGTAACAAAAGAATGAATTTTCATAAAATATGTGATATTATACTATAATAAGGTGATAAAGTGTATAGTTTACCAATGTTAATTTTTTTAATTTTACTATTAATAGTCATTTTCATAATACTATCTGTTTATAAAAGACAAGTAAACTTTTATATTTCAGGTTTTGATTCGGGATTCAGTTTTTCGGATTTAAAATTATTATGGAAAGTTTCGGCTCTTTGCGAACTAGACGATCCTATATCACTTTTTTATTCCGATAAATCTTTAAAAGTATGCATGGAAAAAATTTCTAATATAGCAAATTCTGATAATTCAGCAAGAATGCAATTAATACTTTCAAAACTTTTTGAATACAAAACAAAATTAAAAAACGAATCTGATAATAAAAAAACAATCGATTCAACAAAAGTTTTATCTGTTGGACAAAAATTAAGGGTAATTTTGCCAGGTGAAGGCGTTTTTTCATCTGAAATTTTAGGAAATGGAAAAGATTTAGTAATTTCAGTTCCCAAACAAAAAAAATTAGTTACTATTCCTGGAGAAAAATGGGTAAACAAAGTAATTAATATATATTTATGGCGAAAAGGTGATGCTAGGTATGTTTTTGACACAACAGTTACTTCTCAAGGAATGTACATTGGAAAATCATCACTTTGTGTAAAACATTCTTACAATTTGATACGTTCTCAAAAAAGAAAATCAGTTAGAGCAAAATGTAAAATTTTTGGTCAATTATATATAATTAAGTCAGAAAATGTTGATCCATACACAGTTGAAACAAAAAATGGTTATAAATGTTTGATTGAAGATATTTCGGAATCTGGAGCTTTAATTAGAATTGGAGGAAAAGGAGTTCAAAATATAAAAATTAAATTACAGTTTTCAATTGAAAGTCGACTTATTGTTATGTTTGGAGTTGTAAGAACTGTTGAATTTAATGAAGAAGAAAATCAAACTTTACTTCACTTTGAATGTACCAATATTGATACAACTATGAAAAATGATGTTCTTCGATATGTATATAATATAATGCCACAATCACAAAAAGAAATAATACAAGCAATGGATGAAATTGAAGAATGTGAAAAAGAAGATGAAACAAACGAAAAACATTCAGACTCCGAAAAAAGCACAGATTTTACAGAAGTAATCAATCATCTTGATAATCAAAATCAAAACAATGAAATTTCTGATGATAACACAAAAATAGAATCAAAAGAGATTCAAGAACAAGTTTATGAAGAAAAAATAGAAACTTCTTCAGACGCAATAGAAAATGACATTCTTGAAAATACTTCTTCAAAATCAAAAGAAACAATTCCAGAGGAAGATATTTCAGATGATACTATAAACATTTTTGACTAATAAAAGGGGATTATATGAAAAAATTCTTTAGTTTATTATTTTTTATTTCATTGGTTTTTCAAATATTTCCACAAAATAAAGATTCCAAAATAAAATTTATAAAAGGAAACATTGTGGATAAAACAAAAGCAATTAAA
>JAGARY010000375.1 GCA_017622055.1 Treponema sp.
GCGAAGCTGGTTATCGCGCTGGCCTGTCACGCCGGAGATCACGGGTTCGAGCCCCGTCACTCGCGCTAAAGACTTCTAACTTTTGTTAGAAGTCTTTTTTTTTCTTTAAATTTATTCATAAGATTACGTCATCTTCGGACTTGATCCGAAGATTTTATACGACAATCTTTTAATCCTTGCTATCTATATTTAGATTATTAAACAGTTCTATGTTCAAAATAAATAGAAAAACTACATTATTTTATTAATTATTTTTCCTACTAAAGTAATTGTTGGGCCAATCAAAATTGACAAAGCAATAGAACCAATAACAGAACCTTGCAAACCATTCAAAGCAAATAAACTAAAAATAAATCCAAACAAAACAAAAGAAAGATCATAAACAATTCTTAATGGTGCAAATGGAATTTTTGGAAGTGCATCTGAAATTATTTGAGGAAGTGCATCATATGGTGCAACTCCAGTTTTGGAGTTTATATAAAAAGCAGCAACAATTACAAAAACAAGCAAAGCCAAAATAAAAGAAATCAGCTGTATAGAAAAATTAGTATCAATTAAGTTTGAATACCCAATTTTATTCCATACAAATCTAAAAAAGTCAGAAATATACCCAATAAGTAACATATTTGCCAATGTACCAAAACCAATATATTGGGAACCAAAAATAAAAACTAATAAAAACATACAAGAATAAACAATAACTTGAGTGTTTCCAAAAGAAAATCCAATCAAATTAGAAAGATTTAATAAGAAAAAACTTGCAGGATCTGTTCCCCAACCTACTTCAATCAAAATTGAAAGAGTAAATCCCATAAAAAAAACTGATGGCAACATAATTCCAATACGTTTCCAAAAATTTTCAATTTGAACAAATTGTTTTAAAGAAAACTGATGTTTCATAAAAATTAATACCTCTAAACCATATTTTTCCACAAAACAAAACTAAAAGCAACTACACAAACACTTGATTAACATTGTAAAATTCATTAATATTATATTGTTTTTACGGACTCACCGGAAAAAAGGAGGTGACATTATGGCAACAATCATGGTTGATGATTCAGAAAACCTTGAAAAAGCAATCAAACGTTTTAAACGTATGGTTGAAAAAGAAGGTATCATTCGCGAATACAAAAAACGTGAATATTTTGAAAAACCGTCAGCAATTCTTCATCAAAAGAAAACTACACTTGAACGTAAACTTTTGAACAAAAAAAGAAAATCTGAAAAAAAAGATTACTAATTTTTAGAAGTCTTATAAAAAACATCTTCTATTTTGAAGATGTTTTTTTTGTTTAACAGCACAAACACAAAAAAAAATCCAAGTCGATTAATCAAATCAACTTGGATTTTTTTGCTTTTAACTATGTAAAATTACAGATTAAGATTTAGCTCTTTCTAAGAATGAACCATCTCTTGTATCAATAACAATTTTGTCTTCTGTATTGATGAACAATGGAACACGAACTTCAATTCCTGTATCAAGTGTTGCAGGTTTTAAAGATTTTCCAGAAGTATCACCTTTTACACCTGGTTCACAGTAAGTTACTGTACGAGTAACACGAACTGGTAAATCAATACCTACTGGTTTTCCTTCGTAGAATGTAAGGTTGATTTCAAGATCATCATCTGGAGTAATGTATCCAGCATAGTCACCTAAATCTTCTTTTGCAAGTTCGAATTGTTCATAAGTATCTTGATCCATAAATACGAATGTTTCACCATCAATGTAAGAAAGTTTTGTAACGTGAGATTCAAGATCAACTTCGTCAAATTTTTCACCAGCGTCAATACCCAAATCCATTGTAGAGTTTGTTACAAGGTTTTTTACACGCAAGCTAGTAACCATACCAGCACGTCCTGAACGTTGACCAAGCATTTTTTGAACAATAAGTGGATTTCCTTCATACATGAAAGCTGTTCCAACTTTTAATTGTGATGTCATTAACATAATAGATTACCTCTAAAATAAATTACGATTATTACCTTCTATTATACACCTATTTTTAATAAAAGTCATCAGGTTAGAGCAAAGGTCGCCATTTTTTCTTAAATCTAAAGCAAATTCTCTAAAACCATAAACAAGTTTTTCTGCATTATCAAAAAAATCTAAAATGGCTTTTTCAAACACTTCCTGTTCAACTTCACTTTCAGCAGAATTAATTAAAATCCAAACTTTTTCAATAATTTTAAAATCTTCACACTTAAAATGAATAGACATTCTTTCTAACAAGGCTCGAACTTTTATTAATTGATACTCATCACTTTGTGGATAAGCATGCCAAACAAAAGGAATTCCAGAAAGGCAAGCTCTAGACATTGATTCTTCCCCACGAATAAACAAAACCCCACAATTTTTTAGCATTTTGTCCCATTCATTTTGGTTCATAAAAGAAAGTTCTTCAATTTTCAAATTAGAATCTTTTATAAAATTAGAATAAAAACTTTTTTTTAAAGACTCAAAGCCTTTTCCAGGAGCTATCAAAACTTTTTCTATATAATTTGACTTTTTACAAGCATTTGCCAAAGCATCCCAATTTCTGTCATAAGTAAAACACAAAAGTGTTTTATTGTTTTTATAATCACAAAAATGTTCCCATTCAGAATCAATTATTAAGCCACCTGTTTTATTTGTAAAGCCAGGCATAAAATTTACTTTTTGAACTTTTGAACTTCTAGTTAATGATTGCAAACAATGAAAATCTTCTGCATATTTTTCTGCAGTCAAATAATCAATCATAATAATTTGAACTGTACGATTTAATTTTTCTTCAAAAAGAATTTTCTCCATCCAGGAAGGTCTGCCACATTGAAAAACTTCCAAAATTACAGAAAGATTTTCTCCATCATTTTTAGAAAATTCATCATAACAAAGTTTTTCATCATTCCAATTAAAAATATTGATATTTTCAACAATTCGAAAAGATTTATTTGAATCAACAGAATTGCAAATTTTATTAAAAGAGGCTAAATCATCAACAATTAGATTTATTTTGGAAGTAAAATTTTCTTTTTTAATTTGATTTGAAAGTTGGCAACAAAGGCGCCAAACAACACCAATGTCCCCAAAATTATCTACGACTTTACACAGAACTGTAATTGGCATATTTTAATTGATTTTACTGTAAGATTCGCTAATTTCAGTTCGCCAATCGGCTTTATTTTCTCTATCTTCAACTTCTATAATTTTTTTAATTTTAAAATTCTTTTGATCTCGAATATTTTCGTAAGAAAGAACCCCAAAACGCCCCTGACCAATATATGCAATTTTTTCGTTTTCTTGCAAATTCTCTTCGCCTTCAATTTTTTTGATTACACATTCAAAATGAACAGGTTTTCCAGTTGATTTATCTGAAATTGCACTAAAAATATCAGAAATTAATTCACCACAAACTGCACATTTTACTTCTCTAGAATGAATTTCTGTAATTGTATTTTGACGTTCTTTTTCTAATTCATCGTTTTGATACAAGGTATGATTAAATTGAAATGTTTTTTCCTTATGAAAAGAATTATTGTGATTATTATGATTGCTATTGCTATGATTGTTATTTTTTCTATTTTGATTATTCCAATTATTTGAATATTTTCTGTTTTTTCTTTTATCCATGTTTTTAAAATACAATAATTTTAAGTTGTTTTCAATCCCGACAACTGCCCTATGCAAAATTATTGCTGCAAGTATAATTCATCAGAAGTTTCTATTAATTTACCACTAATAACTTGAGCAATCCTTTGAATTGCATTATCTAAATATTCTTGATCATAGA
>JAGARY010000376.1 GCA_017622055.1 Treponema sp.
ATCAAGAGAGAAAAAAATGAAAACAAATAGAGTTGTAATTATTCAATGTAGATTATCTTCTCAAAGATTTCCTCAAAAAGCAGTAAAAATGTTAGGAACTAAAACTGTATTAGAATGGGTTTTAGATTCTATGCATAAAGTTCCTGCAGATAGATATTTTGTTGCAACTGATGAAGACTCTTTTCCTGTTATTAACGAAATTTGTAAAAAAAATAATTTTGAATGTTTTTCTGGCTCTTTAGAAGATGTTTTAAAACGTTTTTGTGATTTATTACAAACTGTAGATGCAAAAACTGTAATTCGTGCAACAGCCGATAATCCTTTTTTGTTTTATGAAGCAGCAATTGACTCTGTAGAAGAATTTGAAAAAAGAAACAAAGGAAAAAATTATTGTGATTATTTAACATACCAAGGTTTGCCTCACGGAAGTGGTGTAGAAATCTTTTCAAAAGATTCATTACTAAAAGCTGCAACCCAAACTTCAGATTCTTATGATCACGAACATGTTGGACCTGCATTATATAATCATAAAGATAAATTTAAATGCGAATTTATTCCCGCTCCAAGAAGATTTAATTTTCCAGAATTGAGAACTACAATAGACACATATTCAGATTATTTACGTGCCAACGCCATAATCAATTATTTGGGGCAAAGTGAACAACCTTACACAACAGAACAAATAATTGAGGCTTGTAAAGCAAAAAGTGTAAAATATCCAGTTGTTTTAGTTCCTTCTGTGGAAAAAGGTCATGGAACAGGTCATTTACACAGATGTTTGAATGCGGCAATCAATAAATCATTTTTTGTTTATATTCCAAAAGATAAAACTCTTGAAGAAACAGATTCAATATTAAATCAATATTTTTCTATTGGATTAAAAGAAAATCAAATTATTTGTGAATTACCAGATGAAACATATTTGCCAATAATAATTACAGACACATTTAAACTCACAAAAGAACAAATTAATGAATTTGGAAAAAATAAACTTTTGGCTTCAATTGATGAAGGGTCTGCTTTTTCTGATTATTGTGATTATTTACTTGATATTATTCCTTCTTTTGATTTATCAAGAAAGCCAAACCTTTTTGACTCAAGTTTTATTCAGCTTCCAAAAAATGTAAAAAATGAAGAAAAAATTCATAATTCTGATTCAATAAAAAAAGTATTAGTTTGTTTAGGTGGTGAAGATCCAAGTGATTTTACTGTTCCGATTGTAAAAATTTTGCAAAAAGTTTTTACAAATGCAAAAATTGTTGCAATTATGTCTCAAAATCAAAGTCCTTATGTTGATTACGCAGAAGGACAAAATGTTGAATTTATAAAACCAATTCAAAACTTAAAAGAACATTTATTTGAATACGATTTAGTAATTACCCATTATGGATTAACTGCTTTTGAATCTGTTTATGCCGGTTGTGGTGTAATTTTACTTCCAACAACAAAATTACACAAAAATTTGGCAAAAAAATATAATTTTGCATATTTGGAAGATGAAAAAGCTTCTGTGGAAGATGTAAAAAAATCTTTTGAATCAGAAAATTTGTATCCAAAACTTCAAATTAATTCGGAATCAAAATCTTTAAGTGAATTTATTTCAACTTTATCAAATGGGAAAAAATTATTTTGTCCAATTTGTGGCCAAAAATCTAATTTAGGGTTTAATATAAATTCTGTTGATGAAGTAATTTCAAGAAATCAAACTCGTACTTATAGACGTTGTAAAAATTGCGGAATGTCATATATGTCTTTTTCATTGGAAGAAGATAAATCTTACCAAAAATCATATTTTTTTGAAGATTATAAAAAACAATATGGCAAAACTTATCAAGAGGATTTTGACTCAATAAAAAAACAAGGTTTTCGTCGCATAGAAAATATAAAATTAATCAAAGGAATTGAAAATAAAAATGTGTTTGATATTGGTTGTGCTTATGGACCATTCTTAGCTGCCGTTTCAGAGTACAAAGCAGTTCCTTATGGAACAGATATTTCTGAAGATGCTGTAAAATATGTTAGAAACGAATTACATTATCCAGCTTGTTGCACATCTTTTCCAGATATAAATGTTGTGGAACAATTTGGATTATTGCAATTTGACGTAGTTACAATGTGGTATGTCATAGAACATTTTACAAATTTAGATTCTGTTTTAAGAAAAGTAAATTCTCTTGTAAAAAATGATGGAGTTTTTGCTTTTTCAACACCTTGTGGCGAAGGAATTTCTGCAAAAAGCAATAAAGACAACTTTTATCAAAATAGTCCCACTGATCATTATTCAATTTGGGAACCTTCAAAAGCAAAAGCAATTCTAAAAAAATACGGATTTGAAGTTGTAAAAGTTGTTTCTACAGGTCATCATCCAGAAAGATTTCCTTGCATAAAAAATAGTCAAAAAGAAGTCTCAAAAGATTCTTTAAAATGGAAATTCGTAGAAAAATATAGTAAATTATTTAATCTTGGCGACACAGTTGAATTTTATTGTGTAAAAAAAAGAAATTGTAATAATTAAAAATAGGGTGGAAAAATGAATATTTTGATTTTGGGGGCAGGTTTAATGCAAAAGCCTGCAATTTTGTCGGCAAAAGAATTAGGTTTTACAGTTTGTGTAATTGACGCAAATGATAAAGCCGTTGCAATTCCTTATGCACATAAATTTAAAAAAATTGACTTAAAAGATAAAGAAGGCATTTTAGAATATGCAAAAGAACTTCAATTAGAACAAAACGGTGGCCTAGCTGGTGTTTTTACAGCTGGAACAGATTTTTCTGCAAGTGTAAGTTACGTTTGCGAAAAACTTGGTTTACCAGCACACAGTTTTTTAGCTGCAACAAATGCCAGCGTAAAAACTCAAATGCGACAATGCTTTAAAACTCATAATGTTCCTTCTCCAGAATTTTTCTCTGTTTCAAAAGAACAAATTCAATCAGAAAGTCAAATAAATCAATTATTGCAAACAATCACTTCTAAAATTGAATATCCATTTGTAGTAAAACCTGTAGATAATATGGGTGCTCGTGGATGTAGAATGGTTAGAAGCCAAAATGAATTTGCTTCGGCAATAAAAGTTGCAACTGAATCTTCAAGAACAAATACTGCAATTGTGGAAGAATTCATGGAAGGTCCAGAATATTCAATTGATGCTTTAGTTTACAATGATACATTTACAATTACAGGTTTTGCAGAACGCCACATAAAATATCCCCCATATTTTATAGAAGTTGGACACACAATGCCTGCAATCTTAGAAGAAGAAAGATATAACCAATTAGTTTCTGTTTTTGCTTTAGGCGCAAAATCTCTTGGACTCACAACTGGAGCTGCCAAAGCCGACATAAAATGGACAAAAAACGGCCCAATGATTGGTGAAATTGCAGGACGTCTTTCTGGAGGTTATATGTCTGGTTGGACGTATCCTTACGCTTCAGATATAAATCTTACAAAACAAGGAATTTTAATTGCTTGTGGAAAAGAACCTGAACAATTAATAAAAAATCGTATTCCTGTACAATTTCAACCATCAGAAAAATGCAAAAATGCAGAAAAACCTTACGAATTATTTCAAATTCCTTGTAAAAGAACTTCTGCAGAACGTGCATGGATGAGCATTCCTGGAACTGTTGAATATATAGAAAACATTCAAGAATTTACAGATAAAGCAGTTTTTGATACTTTGCCTCGCGCCACAGTCACTTTAGGCTCAAAAGTAGATTTTCCGCGGAATAACATCGAAAAATGCGGAAACATTATCAGCGTAAGCCACAATCACCAAATTGCACAACAAGTTAGCCAAGATGCAGTTTCAAACATTTTTGTCACATTAAAACCAAATACAAAAGAAACAGATGATTTTTTACAATACAAAACTTACGATGATGAAAAAGATTTTCCTCCATCAGCCTTTGGAAAACTTACACAAAATCAATTAGAAAAAATCGACGGAACAATTCCTAAAGATTCTAAAGTTCAAGAATTTATTCCCGAAATTATAAAAAAAGATTTTTCAGAAAAAATAGATTGGAATTATAACACAGTACTTTCTACAGTGCAAAAATTTGACATTCTTAGACCAAAACATCCAGAATTAAAAATGAAAGATTTTTGGCAAGCTCTTTTGCGTGGTGGAATTCAAGGTGCAGTATATTTTTCAGATTCTACAAAATAAATTAGGCTAGTTTAAGGAACAAAATGAAGTCAATAAATAGATATTTTAGCATTTTAGTTTTTCTCTTTTTTTCAATACCCGTTTTTGCAGCAAATGATATTTCACTTTTAGAAACAGCAAAAAAAAATGGAATGTCTCTTTATTGGGATTCTCTTTCTGAATCTGGAATTTTAGAAAAAAATGGGCATCAAATATCTTTTAGAAAGGATGAACAAATTGCATTGTTTGATTCAATCAGATTAATAATTACAGATGCTCCTTCTGTAATAGATAACCAAATTTTTGTTTCTCAGCAATTTATAAATGACGCAGAAACTTTATTCAAAGAAGATAACTCAACACCGTTTAAAGTTGGAGCCATTTTGATTGATGC
>JAGARY010000377.1 GCA_017622055.1 Treponema sp.
GAATGAACATGCTTACAGGACGCTTTGCACGCCCTACAGGTGAAAATGTAGTTACAGGTTCTATGTGGTTCCACATTGGTTCTAACATGGATCAACGTATGCAAGTTTTCATCGGTACAATGAGTGCTACAGCTCTTGGAATTCGTGAAATGGGTTCAGAAGAAAAATTAACACTTGCCACACCGGAAGATGCCAACCGTGCAATTGGTACTATTGACGAAGCACTTAAGAAGATTAACAAACAACGAGCAGACCTTGGTGCATACCAAAACAGAATGGAATACACTGTAAAAGGTTTGAACATCGCTGCTGAAAATCTTCAAGCATCAGAAAGTCGTATTCGTGATACAGATATGGCTAGCCAAATGGTTGAATTCACAAAGAATTCAGTTTTACAACAAGCTGGTACAGCTATGTTGGCTCAGGCAAATTCTCAATCACAAAATGTCTTGTCTTTGCTTAGATAGTGTATTATAATAGTTCTACATCGGGATTTTCCTTGATGTAAAAAAATACAATGCTCTTTTGAGCATTGTATTAGCACGGTGTTTTTTCTACCCTTTCTTGATTGAAAATAATTAAAACACCATGTATATTATTGTTTGTAATAATTTTATGTTTTAAAGTTGTTATGAATTATAAATACGTCCGGTCAAGGCACGCTTTGCTCAAGGCCTTGACTCGGCCGTTTTTAGGGTTTTTATTAAACCCTAAATATAGTAACATATTTTCAGATATGTTTGTTCTTTGAAAACTGTAACTCTTTGTTTGCAGGTGACAGCAAGAACAGTCTGTTTATTTGTTTAGACAGACTATTCCTGCTGATAGGTCTGAACTAAATTGGGGGCGTATAACTAATTTAGCCTTCACCTGCAGGACGTAAAGCAAGAGGCTTAACGTTATTATACAAGGAGGAACAAATATGATTATTAATCACAATATGAGTTCACTCTATGCTGATCGTGTATTGGGTATTTCTAATGACTCAATCATGAAAAACATGGAAAAACTTTCATCTGGAGAACGCATCAATCGTGCCGGAGATGATGCTTCTGGACTTGCTGTATCTGAAAAGATGCGCAGTCAAATTCGCGGGCTAAACCAAGCTTCTAAGAACATTCAAAATGGTGTTTCTTTCATTCAAACAACAGAAGGTTATTTGAACGAAACAACAGACATTTTACAACGTGTTCGTGAACTTGCAGTTCAGTCAGCAAACGGTATCTACAGCGATGAAGATCGTATGCAGATTCAAGTTGAAGTTTCACAGCTCGTTGCTGAAGTTGATAGAATTGCTAGTCAAGCACAATTCAATGGAATGAATATGTTAACTGGTCGTTTTGCACAAGACGGCGAAGGCATTATGCAATTCCAAATTGGTGCTAATGTTGACCAAAACACACGCGTGTTCATTGGTACAATGACAGCTACATCACTTGGACTCAAAGGAGCTCAAGGTGGCGATGAACAAATCTCTATTTCTTCACCATACGAAGATAATATGACACTTGCTACTGTTGATGAAGCATTGAAAAATGTTACAAAACAAAGAGCAGATTTAGGTGCATATCAAAACAGATTTGAAATGGCTGCAAAAGGAATTAACATTGCTGCAGAAAATACACAGGCTGCTGAAAGTCGCATCAGAGATACTGATATGGCTTCAGAAATGGTTGAGTTTACAAAGAACCAGATTCTCACACAAGCTGGTACTGCAATGCTTGCACAAGCAAACTCTCAATCACAGACTGTACTTGCACTTTTGCAATAGTTAATAACCAAAGAGATTTCTGGATGTCATCTTTTTGGTATTAAAAGTTTGATTTTCAATTTATAAATTATTAAATTTTAAATTGAAAAACTAATTGATATCAGGAGGGGTACGCCCTCCTCCTGTTTTTTTTCAAAGGAATGAAATAAAAAAGGAGGACCTATGAATACAATCAATATAAATTCTACGGTTCAAATGGCAATGGATGGCCAAAATCTTTATATTTCGAATGCAAAAACTGCTGGAACAAAAAGTACACAAAATGTTACACCTATTACACCAGACGGTTCTCAAGTAGCACAAAACATTAAAGACAATATTGCTCAAACAAAAGCCGATACACAGGAATTGCAAAAAATGGCTAACAATATTACAGGGCGAAAGCTTCAATTTAATGTTAACAAAGAATTGGGAAGTGTTGTTGTAACAATTTTAGATTCAAATACTAATAAAGTACTAAAACAAATTCCATCAGAAGATATCCAAAATTTAAAACTTAGAATTCGCAAAGCTATAGGAAACATTTTTGACGAATTGGCTTAGGTTTTAAGTTTAAAATATCGAAAATATATATTATATGGCTGGAATTAACATACCAGGCGTCACAGATAAGTATAACACAAATGATACTATCGAAAAATTAATGAAAGTTGAACGAATTCCTTTAACAAGGGAAGAAAAGCAACTTGAAACATTAAAAACACAAAAAGACGCCTGGCGAGACATAAATACTCACCTCACCTCACTTAGAGACAGTATAAAAACTCTCTATTCTTATGAAAATCCTTTTAACAATAAAATGACAACCTCTACAGATGAAAACGCAATCACAGCTGAAGCAAGTCGTGGAGCAGATTTACAATCATTTAAAATTGATGTAATTCAACCAGCAACATCAGACAGGTTTTTGTCTGGGGAATTAGATAAGGATTACAAAGTTCCAAAGGGAATGTATATTTACAAAGTTGGGGAAAAAAAAGTTGCCATAAATTGGAAAGGTGGTTCATTATCTGATTTTTCTCAAGCAATTAACAAAAGAAGTAATGGCGTTGTAAAATCAATGATTATTGGATCATCACAAGGAAAAAAATCAATATTAATTGAAGCTGTTGCTACAGGAAAAGAAAATAGATTGATTTTTGAAGATGACGCAAAAACATTTGCAATTGAATCAGACATGATTTCCCCTATTCAAAAATCAGACAACAATTTTGGCCAATCAAAATCAGAATTAAAAACAACAATTTTTCAGGAAGAAAATCAACAACAAAGAATGCCAAAAATCTCATTGGAAAAAGTGGCGTTTGAAAATGAAAAAATAAAAATTGAACCTAGAGGCGGTTTTGAAATAAAAGTACCTGAAAAAGTTTCAATTAATCCAAATAATCATATTACTTTTGAAATAAAAGCAACAAATGTGGAAGATATTACAATTGCACTTAACGAACAACCTGTGAATCCAGAAATTCAAGAATCTGGTTTTGCAGAATTTGAAGGAATTGTAGTAAAAAACTTTATTTCAGATACACAATTACCAGCACAAGTTCCTCAAGAAAAATTAATTCCAATTCAAGACAAAGATTTTTTGTACGCAATTATGAAAGATGGTTCAGAAAAAATTATTGAACTTCCAAATGAATCTTTTGAAACAGAAACTAAAATTGATTTTTCTTTGAACGAATATCAAAATATTGATAAATTAGCAATCAGAAATAAAAATACATCAAAAATCTATGAAATTACACCATTTAGCGTTTACAATCCTTCTGAAAATTTAGGATTCAAGCCAAACAATGCCGTTTCGGAAGCAGATGACGCAATTATCAAATATGAAGGAATCAAAATGTCTAGGCCTTCAAACGACATAGATGACGTTGTTCCCGATATTACTTTGCACATACACGACAAAACTGAAAAAACAGCTACAATCGCTGTAAAAGCAGACGTGGAAGCTTCTAAAGATGCTTTAATTAGTTTTGTTGGGGAATATAATCAAACTGTTGCAAAAATAAATATTTTATCTCAAACAAAAAGTGATGTTATAGACGAATTAACATATTTAACAGACGAAGAAAAAGAAAAACAATACGAACTTTTAGGAATGTTTCAAACAGATTTTTCTTTAACTAGTATAAAAAGTAATATGCAATCAATTGTTTCAACAGGATACAAATTTTCTGATGATGCAGAAATTACAATGCTTTCTCAAATTGGCATTTCCACAAACGCAAGCGGAGCTTCTGGTGGATATTCTCCAAGTAAATTGCGTGGTTACCTTGAAATTGATGAAAAAAAATTAGATAGTGCATTAGAAAATCATCTTGATGATATTAAAAATATTTTTGGTTTTGATTCAGATGGAGATTTGATTATTGATTCAGGAATTGCATTTAAATTAGATAAACAAATTTCTGCTTACACCCAAACTGGTGGAATTCTTGCATTAAAAACAGCAAATCTAGATTCGAAAATTAAAACTTCCGAATCTAGAATTACAAGGCTTGAAGATCAAATGAATGAAAAAGAAGCGGAATTGAGATATAAATATGGTCAAATGGAAGGAACATTAAACAGTTTAGAATCTCAACAAAATTCCCTTTCTAATTTTTCAAAACAAAATTCAAATAACTAAGGTAAATGAGGAATAAATATGGAGTTTTATGTAAATAACGAAAAAATTGATGTTCAATTAGAAAATGAAAAAACTGTTGGCGATGTTTTAAAATCATTTGAATTAACTTGTGAACAAAACAACGCCGCAGTTATTGGAATTAATATAAATAACAAAACAATTACTGCTGATATTTTTGACGAGGAATCAAAAAAAGAATTATCTGATGACACAAAAATTGAATTTACAATTGTTACAATTGACACAATAAAAGATTCTTTTGAAAGTTTGGCTAAATTGTTTGATGAACTTTCTGGAAAAATGGAAGAAATTCCAGTTTTATTACAAAAAGGTGAAACAAAAATTGCAGCTGAATCAATTACAACTTTGGCAGATAGCATAAATCATTTTTGTCATCTTGCAGCATTAGCATCATTATTTCCAGAAACATTTACAAAAACAACAATTGATGGCATGAATTTCAACGATTTCTTTAAAGAATTCTCCCCTATTCTTGCTGATTTTGAACAAGCACTACAAAACAATGATACTGTAATGATTGGAGATTTATCGGAATATGAAATTTGTCCTAGATTAAAATCTATTTCCGAATCATTAAAAAATATGTAAATTATATATATAAAATATATCAAAAATCGGAGGTGAATTAATATGAATCCATTAGGTTCCAGCCCTTTACAAGCTAGATATAATTTTCCATACTTTTTTGCCTTCCTTGTGGTTTTGCTAATTTTTGCTGTTATTTTTTTGATTTGGATTTTAGTTCAAAAAAGAATAAAATACACAAAATCAAAAGAACATTTAGAAAAAGAAATCAGTAGAAAAACTAAAAAAAGCGATATTACAAAAATAGCAAAAGAATGCGAACTTACAAAAGATGATATCAAATATCTTTTAAAACTTGCAAATAAAACTAATTCGAGCAATTTATTTTATATTGTTAAAGATTTACGAAAATTAAGGGATTTTTCTAGAGAATGTTATGCATTTTTAAAATCAACAAATGCAAATGATTTTGATTTTAATCATTTATATAAAGTTATTTTTAAATTTGAAAAAGCAATTGCAAAAAAAAGAAAAATCATTTCTACAAAACAAATAAAAACTTCCTCTGTAGTTTTTTATATTACAAAAGAAGGTGATTCTTTACCATTTTATTGTGTTGAAAATACAACAGAATATTTTTCTGTTGAAATCCCAGACTTCTTTTTACAAAAAAAGGACAAACCAAACACATTAGATAAAATTTATTTTACATACAAACCTCAAAACGGACTTTCATATTGTTTTTCCACAAGAATTCTAAGATATACAAAATTAGAAAATAAAAATTTAATGGTATTGGCTCATTCAGATAATATTTTTGCAGA
>JAGARY010000378.1 GCA_017622055.1 Treponema sp.
ACTGCAAAAACTCGCACATTTCATTGTGGATGCAAAAGACATTTGTGTTGCATGTATATAGCAAAACCGTTAAAAAACAATGCGATATAGCATTGTTTTAGGTTTTTCGTACAATACAAAATTGTTGAGCAAAGCGAAAACAATTTTGATACAATCTTTTCTTTAGCAGCACAACCGCACTTTGACAGACCCGACTCGACTGTAAGCTTATCAACAAAGTTTCAATTTTCTTTTTAGTCAAAGTGTTTAAAATAAACCTACTTTTTTTTCAAAAATACTTTTCATTAAAATATAATTTGTGGTATATTTATACCAATTGAATGTATAATTATACAATATTGCATTAATTATCAATTCAAAATGGAGTAAAAATATGAAAAACGCTTATGTAAACAGAGTATGGGAAGACGTTCAAAAAAAGAACGCTGATCAGCCAGAATTCTTACAGGCAGTTCAGGAAGTTTTAGAAACTCTTGAACCAGTAGTTGAAAAAATGCAAGATCAACTAGAAAAAAATGCTATTCTTGAAAGAATGGTTGAACCAGAACGTGTTATTATGTTCCGTGTTCCTTGGACAGATGACGAAGGCAAACCTCATGTAAACCGTGGGTTCCGTGTTCAATTTAACAGTGCTATTGGTCCTTACAAAGGCGGTATTCGTTTCCATCCTTCAGTAAACTTAGGAATTTTAAAATTCTTAGGATTCGAACAAACATTCAAAAACTCTTTAACAACACTTCCAATGGGTGGTGGTAAAGGTGGTTCTGACTTTGATCCACACGGAAAAAGTGATGCAGAAGTTATGCGTTTCTGCCAAAGCTTTATGACAGAATTACAACGCCATATTGGTGCTGACACAGATATTCCAGCTGGTGATATTGGTGTTGGTGGACGTGAAGTTGGATATATGTATGGTCAGTACAAAAGACTTCGCAACGAATTTACAGGTGTATTAACAGGAAAAGGTCTTACATTCGGTGGATCTTTAATTCGTACACAAGCTACAGGTTACGGATTAATTTACTTTGCAGATAACATGCTTGCTAAAGTTGGTGACAACTTCAAAGGAAAAGTATGTTCAGTTTCTGGTTCAGGAAACGTTGCTCAATATGCTGTAGAGAAATTGATTCAACTTGGTGCAAAACCTGTAACAATGTCTGACTCAAATGGATACATTTATGATCCAGATGGAATTACACAAGAAAAACTTGACTGGGTAAAAGAACTTAAAACAGTTCGCCGTGGTCGCATTAAAGAATATGTAGACCAATTCCCAGGTGCAAAATATGTAGAAGGAAAACGTCCTTGGGAAGTAAAAGTTGATTGTGCTTTCCCTTGTGCTACACAAAACGAACTTAATGGTGAAGAAGCAAAAATGCTTGTTGCTAACGGTGTAAAACTTGTTGCAGAAGGTGCTAACATGCCTTCAACAGCAGAAGCTGTAAACGTATTTGTAAATGCAGATATGCTTTATGCACCAGGAAAAGCTTCTAACGCTGGTGGTGTTGCAACATCTGGTC
>JAGARY010000379.1 GCA_017622055.1 Treponema sp.
AATCAGAACGTTTACTTTTTTTGATTAAGAATACCAGAGCATCAGACATATTTAAGTTCATCAAAACACCACGAATATCAGAACCTGTTAATTCAGACTCCCCTGCTACAATTATTTTATCAGTTTTAGAGTCTTTAGAATTAAAAATAATCAAATCAGAAACTGTATCTCCAACCACATCTCCAATAACAAGATTCGAACCATCCATTTTTTTTACACTATTTGATTCAAGTTCTACAGTAGGTGTTGAATAAATAATTTCCCGCATCAAATTATTATATTTTACAGTTCCCAAAGGCAACAAATAATCATTTACAAAAAAAGAAACAATAGAAATCCCAATTCCAAGAATAATTACTGGAATTAATATGGTAAAAAACGAGATTCCAGATGCTCTAAAAATTAAAATTTCGTTATTACTCATCATTCCACCAAGGCACATTAAAAAGCCAACTAAAGTGGCATAAGGGGTTGATTGAGCAATGATAAAAGGCAAACTGTAAAGCATCATTTTCATAACATCAGAAAAAGGAGCAGAATTGGCGAGCAATTTTTCTACTTCCAATAAAATCTGATTTACAAAAAACACCATAAAGAAAAATATAAAAGCAACTAAAAAATATAAAAATAAATCTTTAAAAAGATATTTTATTAAAACATGATTTTTTAATTCGCCTTTATGAAACACTTTTACTTGAATTACATCAATAAATTTAAAAATACACTGAAAAACTTTTTTTTGAGAAATTACATCTATTTTTTTCTTAATGAAATCTTTAATTTTATTTAAGTAGTTAGCAAAAATATCTATCATCAGACACCTGTAGAACCAAAACCTTTTTCGCCCCGTTCAGTTACAGAAAGCGTTTCAACTTGAACAAAATTTCCTTGAGTTACAGGAGCTATTATAATTTGAGCAATCCTATCTCCATTGTTAATTACAAAATCTTTATCACCAAGATTTATTAAAATAATTTGAAGTTCTCCCCTATAATCACTGTCAATTGTTCCTGGAGTATTTAAAACAGTAACTCCATTTTTTGCAGCTAGACCACTTCTTGGTCTAACTTGAATTTCAAAACCTTCTGGAATTTCATAAAAAACACCTGTAGGAATTACACAAGATTTTCCCACAGCTAAAGTTACAGATTCTTTTAAGAATGCATAAACGTCTGCACCAGCAGCTCCAACAGTTTTATATTCAGGAATTATTGCACCTTCCAATGCAACACATTTTACATCAATTTTATTCATACAAAAAATTATATCAGAATAATGAATAAAAAAAAAGTATGTAAGCACACTGGTGTGCGGTGTTTGTATTGTGTTCTATTAAAATCAAAATCATCTTAAAAAAATATTTCTTTTGCGTATACTAACATTTTATGATAGAATAAAAGATAATTTAGTAAAACGTTTTACTACAATAAAAACACAACAGAGAGGCTGCTTATGAAGAGCATCAAAACAAAATTTATTATTTTAAACTTAATTATTATTCTTGTGGGAATTATTGCAACTGGAACAATTTCTTATTCAATTGCAGAAGAATCTTTAATTGAATCCACAGAAAACACAATGTTTCAAGTTTCATCAGATACAATTCACCAAATTAACGAATTAAATCAAAAAGAATTTATGATGCTTCGTTCAATCGCACAGCAACCATTTATGAGAGATGAAGAAGTTACTTTGGAAGAAAAAAACAGACAACTTGTTTCAATCATTCAAACAGATCCAGAAAAATATGAAAACGTAGCATTCTATGATAAAGAAGAATTTACAATCATTGCTGCCACAGGACAAAAATTAAACCTTGCCTCAGGAAGAGTTTATTTTACAGAAGCTATGGCGGGAAGAGAGCACGTTGCAGATCCTGCATTTTCAAAAGTAATTAACGGAATTTTAATGTATTATTCAGTTCCAGTTTATAATTCAAAAAATAAAACAATAGGTGCCGCAGTTTCTATTATTAAAGGAAATAGACTTTCAAACATTGTTTCTTCTATTAATATTGGTAGTGGACAACACCCAATTGTAATCAATATGGAAACAGGCGAAATCATTGGTACAACTTTGGAATTAGAAGAAGGTGAAGATCTTTCACAAACAAACCCAGAATTCTACAAAGTAATGGAAGCTGCAAAATCAGGAAAAACAGGAATTATTACATACAAAGATTCAAAAACAAATGAAAAAATGACATCAACATATCAACCTGTTGGTGGAAATTGTAAATGGGCTGTTATTTGTTCTGTTCCTTATGATTTCTATTTTGGTCCACTAAAAACAATGCGCTTATCTCTTATTATTACAATTGTCATTGCCACAATTATTGTTTTTGTATGTACATTGTTCTTTACTTCAATCGTAATAAAACCTTTATTAACAGTAAAAGATTCAATTCAAGAAATTTCTAGCGGAAACGCAGATTTAACAAACAGAATTGACATTCACACAAAAGACGAAATTGGAGAAGTTGTAAGTGGCTTCAATCTTTTTACTGCAAAACTTCAACATATTATTAAAGACATTAAATCTTCAAAAGACTCTCTAAAAACTATGGGATTAAATTTGGGAGAAGTTTCTGAAAATACAACACAAGGAATTTCTTCGGTAAACGAAGTAATTACAAATATGACAACTCAACTTTCATCACAAGTTTCTAGTGTTGAACAAACTGCAACTGCTGTAAACGAAATTTCTTCAAATATCGAATCTCTTGAAAGAATGATTATTTCACAATCTGCTGGAGTACAACAAGCGTCGGCAGCTGTAGAAGAAATGATTGGAAATATTACTTCGGTAAACACTTCTGTAGAAAAAATGGCAGATTTATTCACCACATTGCAACATCATGCTGAAGGTGGAATTCACAAACAAGAAATTGTAAATGAAATCATTAAACAAGTAGAAACACAATCTGCATCATTACAGGAAGCAAACCAAGTTATTTCTGACATTGCTGACCAAACAAACTTATTAGCAATGAACGCTGCAATTGAAGCAGCTCACGCTGGTGACCAAGGTAAAGGATTCTCTGTTGTTGCTGATGAAATTAGAAAACTTTCAGAAAACTCAACTCAACAATCAAAGAAAATTGGAGAACAACTTTCAGAAATCATTGAATCTATTACAAAAGTTGTACAAGCCTCAACAGAATCAAGTGATTCGTTTGTTCACTTATCTTCTATCATTGCAAACACAGATCAACTTGTACACCAAATTAAAAATGCAATGCAAGAACAACAAGAAGGTTCAAAACAAATTAATGAAGCATTAACTTCAATGAATAACAGTACAGTTGAAGTTCGAGGAGCAAGTCACGAAATGGCAGAAGGAAACAAAACAATTTTGTCAGAAATATACAACCTTCAAGACACAACAACAAAAATGCAAGAAAGTGTTCAAATTGTTTCTTCTGAAACAGAAAAAATTAATACAACAAGTGAATCTCTTGCAAACATTTCTAACCAAGTTTTAGAATCAATTGATGACATTAGTTCTCAAATTGATGAATTTAAAGTTTAAATCACAACCACCCGTCAAACGGGTGGTTTGCACTTAGCCTATAAGGCTAGGTCCTC
>JAGARY010000380.1 GCA_017622055.1 Treponema sp.
GAATATATGAAATCAAAATCATCATATTCAGAACTTGCATACAATCATTTTGTAAGTATTTCTACAGTAAAAAAAGATATGTCAGATATTCTAAAAATTTTTGGAGTTGCAAATATTAATGATTTATATCTTTTGTTTTTACAGTACAAAATTGTGTATTGCTAATTTGTAAAAATTATTTATTCATATCTCCTACAATTGAAGATGGTTTTACAGTTGTTTCTATTCAAACTGGAATAAATCTACTTTTATTGCAATTTTTCATATTTTTTTTGGAATAGCATTTTTCTCTTATTTTGAATTTAGTTTTTTATTCATTTCATTTGCCTCGTTCAAATCAATTTTATAATTAATTAGCGAAACAATTACATAAACCACAATAATTACTAATTCAAAACAAATTACAGTAGAAATGTGTTCAAAACTGAACCATTGACGAACAAAGCCCACGACAAGGGATACAATATTTATTTCAAAAAAATACAAAATATTTAGAAGAAGTAATCCTTTTTTGGAATATTCTTTATCACTCATATATGGAATTATACAAATTGCCGAAACAATCCCAATCAACAAAATTCCCAAAATATCTAAAGCAGAAAAAATTCTTTCTGTTCCCCAAAAAACAAGCATATAAATTGAAGCTATAATAAAAATTGTTGTAACAACTCTTGTAAATACTTTTATCAATTCACCAATTTTTTCTTTCATTTTATCTTTCCTCCTATTTTAAATCTAACAATTCCTTTAATTTTGGAACATAATTTCTAGAAATAATCACTTTGAAATCATTTTTTAATGTTGCTTCAAATCTTCCGTTAAACGCAGGTGAAAGTTTTTTGATTTTATCTACATTTACAATCACAGCTTTGTTTGCTCTAAAAAATATATTTCTCGGAAGCTCAAATTCCAACTGATAAAGTTTTGATTTTGTTTCAAAAACTTCGTCTTTTGTATATGCAAAAACAACATCATCTACAGATTCAAAGTAAAAAAGTTCTTCTTGTTCCACCAAACAAATTTGACCTTCTTTATAAAAAGCCATTTTTGAATTTTGATTTTGACCTTGACTTTGTATTTTGTTTACAAAACCAAAAACGCTTTGTTCTGGATTGTCGCACTTAATAATAATTTCATCTTCTTCACCAGGTGCTTTTGGTAAAATCGTAATTTTCATTTATAAATCCTCTAGAATTCTATTATAAATGGTTTTTCGTGATTTTCACGGAAATAATATGAAATGCGTTTATTTTCTGGCTCATAAACTGCACTCCAAGCGGTAATTTCTTGAGTTTCAAAATCAAAATTTCCTACACTTACAGATTTCATACAATCTTTCATTTTTTCAGCGTCCATTGTCCAGTTGTTTTCGTTACCAGATTTTTCAAGCATTTCAAATCTAACTTTTGAATTTTCGTATGTAAAAACACCTTTTTTTGGACTTTCTGCCACATAATGATTTGTTAAAACTTTTGATTCAGAAACATACATTTTGTTTCCAGTCCATTCCACAACAACAGATTTTCCAGTAGCATCAGCAATTATAAAATGATGGGCCGTATCAATTACCGAATGAATGTCATGATTTTCCAATAATGAAACTGCTTCATCTACAGTGGCAGCTTTATCTAACACAAGACGAATTGCAGTTGTAATTGTAAGTGGAGTTTTCCCTCTGCTTTGTGCAGTAGTTTCATTATCACCTGCTACTAAATCTGCAATATAAAGGCCTTTTTCATTCATACCATCAAGGGGAACATATACAGATGCTAAAGCCAAAATGTCATCAGGAAACTTATTCTTAGGTTTCCAATTTCTGTCCATTCCTAAAAACTCTAAACAACTTGTAGAAACCGATTCATACCCATTTTTTGGTTTTGTATGAATTACCATAATTGCACAATCTTTCCAATCGTAATTTCTTCCAAAAATTGGCTTACCATTTTTGTTTTTTGCAACAATTGAACTACATCCAAAATCAGGAGTTTTGATTATAACTGATTTTTCTTCAACATCACCTTTATTCCATTTTCCTTTTGATAAAGATTCTGTTAGAAAATCTGCCATTTCTTCATTTGTTTTATTTCCACCTTGGGCAAGAAATCTGTCAAAATCATAATCACCAAAGAATTCAAAAAAATACACACCTTCTGTTAATTCGCTTATAGATTTTATTGCATCCATTTCGTCAACATAGTTGCAACTTGAAAACATTATCCCAAAAATCAAAGAAAAAGTAATTTTAATTGTTCTAAATAATTTCATATTAACCTCTCAAATCTTTTTACAAAAAAATATTCATAACCTCTTGAATCTTTTTTATTGCATTTGTTGATTTTATTATATATTTGATTAGTTTTTTCTCAATAAGATTTAAGGTATGTTGCAAAAAACAAAGTGCAAGATGCATTTTAAGAGAAAGATTGACACTTCGACATTACAGCTCCTCAGCAATGGCCGTGTAAGTAAAATTTCCGTGATGAGTGAGGGAATAACAGACATAAAAAAACGGGACTGCATGAACAGCCCCGTTTATATCAATTATCTAAAACAAATTAGTCTGCATCTTCTACATCAAAACTTGTTTCTTCTAATTGTGATTCCATTTCTGCTTCTTGACGTCTTCTTTCAAGAATTTCGTCCATTTGAACATCCAAATCCTTGTCTGAATCATCATAAAGTTTAATATCTTTATAATTTTTAATACCAGTACCAGCAGGAATCATATGTCCAATTGCAACGTTTTCTTTAATACCGTGAAGAACATCAACAGCACCAGAAATTGCAGCATTTGTAAGAACTTTTGTAGTTTCCTGGAAGGAAGCAGCCGAAATAAATGAATCAACACCCAAAGAAGCTTTAATAATACCTTGTAACATTGGTTTAGCAACAGCTGGTTGTCCACCTTCATTAATTACGCGGTTATTTTCTTCTCTGAATTTGTATTTATCAACAGTTTGTCCATAAATAAATCTTGTATCTCCAACTTGATCAATTTGAACTTTACGGAGCATTTGACGAATAATAATACCAATATGTTTATCATTAATATCTACGTTCTGTGTAAGATAAACGTTTTGGATTTCGTTCATCAAATATTCTTGAAGTGCATTTTCACCAAGAATTGTTAATACATCCTGAGGAATTGGAGATCCAGCACATAATGGTTCGCCAGCTTCAACCCAGTCCCCTTCACGAACAATCAAGCTCTTGTTTACAGGAACTAAATGTTCAAATTCGTTATCGAATTGGTCTCTAACTGTAACTGTACGTTTACCTTTAGAAACACTACCAAAGATTACTTTACCAGAAATTCTTGCCAAAACACATGGATTTTTTGATTTACGAGCTTCAAACAATTCAGATACACGAGGAAGACCAGCTGTAATATCGTTTGATTTCATAGCATGTTTTGGAGATTTAGCAATAACATCACCAGCTTTTACAATTTGATTATCTTCTACAGATAATACAGCACCAGCAGGTAATGGATAACTTGCCAAAATATTTCCGTGATCGTCTGTAATATTAATACGAGGTTCTTTTACGTCAAGATGTAAGTCTGTGATGAATTTTTCAATTTTTCCTGTTGATTTATCTTCTTTTTCACCTAAAGTTGAACCAGGAACAATATCAACAAAGCGAACATTTCCAGACTCTTCCGCAATATATGGTTCAGAGAATGGATCAAATTCACCAATTGGTTCTTCTTTCTTAACAAAAGCACCTTCTGTAACATAAATCAAAGAACCGTTTGAAATTTCCATCTTTTGTTCTTTACCCAAGAAATAGATTTTATTATCTACAATCTTGATTTTTCCAGGAACAGCAGAGCAAATTTCTTTATCTCCACGTTTAATAACAGGAACATTTCTTGTAATATTTGCATCTTCTTCAACAAGAACAACATCACCACTTTCAATTGCAATTGTATCAAGAATGCGATTCATTCCAATTTTTCCTTTACGAGTAAATAATTTACCCTTTTCAGTTGGAACATTTGCACCTTCTACAGAATTAATAATTGCATCGAATTTAAGAACGATATTGTTATCGTTTGTTTGCATTTCCGCAGCACCACCCGAGTGGAATGTACGGAGTGTTAACTGTGTACCAGGCTGACCAATTGATTGAGCAGCAATAATACCAACAGCTTCACCAATTTCTACAATTTTGTTGCGAGCTAAGTTTTTACCGTAACATTTTACACAAATACCATGCTTTGCTTCACAAGTAAGTACAGTTCTAAGCTTAACTTTTTCAACACCAGCTTCTTCAATTTTCTTTGCAAGTTCAGCATCAATATATTGGTTTACATCACAAAGAATTTCGCTTGGATTATATGGGTTTACAACTCTTTCAATAGTAAAGTGACCTTCAATTCTATCTGCCAAGTGAACTTTAATTTCATCACCTTCCATAATAGCAGTATAGTCAATACCATTGATTGTACAACAGTCATCTTCATTGATTACAACATCTTGAGCAACGTCAACAAGTTTACGAGTCATATAACCAGCATCGGCTGTTTTAAGAGCTGTATCCGAAAGACCTTTACGAGCAGCGTTAGTTGAAATAAAGTATTCAATAACCGAAAGACCTTCTTTAAAGTTTGCACGAATTGGAAGTTCAATAATTTCACCATTTGGTTTAGTCATCAAACCACGCATTGCAGCAAGCTGAGAAATCTGACCACGAGAACCACGGGCACCAGACTTAGCCATCATATAGAATGTGTTAAATCCGTCTTTGTCTTCTTCAAGGTTTTTCATCATAAGGTCTGTTAAAGATTCGTTTGTTTTACCCCAAACAGCACAAACACGATTGTAACGTTCTTCACCAGTAATAGCACCGGCAGCAGCTTGGCTTACAATTTTTTCAACTTCCTTATTAGCTTCTTCAACCATTGATTTCTTTTCAGCAGGAACAAGGATATCATCCATACACAATGTTGCACCATAGAATGTAGCGTTTTTATAACCTACATCTTTAATTGCATCATGCATTTGAATTGTTTTCCAAGAACCTTTTGTATGATAAACATGTTCAATCATCTTCTTTAATGATTTATCAAACATTTGGCGGTTTACATATTCAATACCTTCTGGCATTGCTTCATTGAATGCAAGACGACCAGCAGAAGTTTCAATTACATCTCCAGCTTTGAATGTTTGAGTTCCTTGAACAAATTTTTCATCACCTTTTACATTCAATTCTTTTGCATCAAAAGAATCTTTTGGTGCAGGAACTTTAATTAATGCTTGCCAATCAATACTTCCGAATTCAGCAGCCATTTTTACTTCATCAGCAGAAGAGAAACGTTTTCCAGTTCCTTTTGCATTAGGTTTTACTGCTGTCATATAGTAAATACCAAGAACCATGTCCTGAGAAGGAGCAACGATTGTTTTACCATTTGCAGGGTCAAGCAAGTTTCTTGCAGAAAGCATCAAGTTCCAACATTCCATTTGAGCAGCTTGAGTCAAAGGAACGTGAATAGCCATTTGGTCACCATCGAAGTCGGCGTTGAACGCTTTACAAGCTAATGGGTGAAGTTTTAAAGCTTTTCCATCAACTAAAACAGGTTCAAATGCTTGAATACCAAGACGGTGAAGAGTTGGAGCACGGTTTAACATAACTGGGTGTTCACGTACTACTTCATCCAAAAGTGCATAAACTTCTGGAGATTCGCTTTCTACCAAAGTTTTTGCTTTTTTAATGTTGAAAACTACTTTATTATCAACAAGTTTTTTCATTAAGAATGGTTTGAACAATTCCAAAGCCATTTTGATTGGAAGACCACATTGCCAAAGTTTTAATTCTGGACCAACAACAATTACAGAACGTCCAGAGTAGTCAACACGTTTACCAAGCAAGTTCAAACGGAAACGACCTTGTTTACCTTTGAGCATATCAGAGATTGATTTTAATGGTCTGTTAGATGCACCTTTTACAACTTTTTTGCGTTTTGTATTATCAAACAAAGCGTCAACAGCTTCTTGAAGCATACGTTTTTCGTTTCTGATGATAATATCTGGAGCAGAAATTTCCTTTAATTTCTTTAAACGATTATTTCTACTAATTAAACGACGATACAAATCATTTAAGTCAGATGTTGCAAAACGACCACCATCCAATTGAACCATAGGACGCAATTCAGGAGGAATAACTGGAATAACATCCAAAATCATCCAAGATACTTTATTTCCTGAAGCTCTGAAATTTTCAACAATTTCAATACGTCTAAGAAGATGTTTATCACTTTTTTTACCTTTTTCAATCATCTTCTCTCTGAGTTCTGCAGCAAGTTCATCAAGATTCAAGTTTTCAAGTAAAGTTTTAATTGCTTCAGCACCCATGTCAGCTGTAAATCTAGAACCGTGAAGATCCAATGCTGTTTGATATTCTTCTTCTGTAAGAAGTTGCATTGGTTTCAAGTCTGTATCACCAGCGTCAATAACGATATATTTTTCGTAATATAAAACAGAACGTAAAGCTGCAACTTGTAAATCAAGTAAAAGTCCCATTCTTGAAGGAACAGAACGGTAATACCAAATATGACTTACAGGAGCGGCGAGTTCAATGTGACCTGTACGTTCACGGCGAACTTTAAAGTGAGTAACTTCAACACCACATCTATCACAAATAATACCTTTGTAACGAATAGACTTGAATTTACCACAGTAACATTCCCATTCCTTTGTTGTACCAAAGATTTTTTCACAGAAAAGACCTTCACGCTCTGGTCTGAGAGTACGATAGTTAATTGTTTCTGGCTTCTTAACTTCACCATAAGACCATGCTCTAATAGTTTCTGGAGAAGCCAATTTAATTCTTAGACTATCAAAATCTTGAACATCACGCATTTACGTCCTCCTTGTCTGTTTTATTATTTTCAATTAATTTCTGATCTTTTTCAGTAAGAGCAATTTGTTTACCCTTAGCATCATAAATTGTAAAATCAAGAGCCAAACCTCTAAGTTCTTGAACCAATACGTTGAATGATTCAGGAATTCCAATTGGAGATGAAGGATCACCTTTTACAATTGATTCATAAGCTTTAGAACGACCATTCATATCATCAGATTTAATAGTCATCATTTCTTGAAGACAGTTTGCAGCACCATAAGCTTCAAGAGCCCAAACTTCCATTTCTCCAAGACGCTGTCCACCAAATTGAGCCTTACCACCAAGAGGTTGTTGTGTAACAAGTGAGTATGGACCAGTTGAACGAGCGTGCATTTTGTCATCAACCAAGTGGTGAAGTTTCATATAGTAAATTACACCAACAAAGATTGGGTTTACAAAAGGTTCACCAGTTCTACCGTCACGAACAATTTGTTTACAGTCTCTTGAAAGACCAGCTTCTTCAAGTTTATCACCAATCATTTCTTGAGATGGAGATTGGAATACAGGAGCTTCAAAGAATTGATTCAAATATTTACCTGCAATACCAAGTTCCGATTCCATAATCTGACCGATGTTCATACGAGAAGGTACACCAAGTGGATTCAAACAAACATCAAGTGGAGTACCGTCTTCCAAGTATGGCATATCTTCAATTGGAAGGATTCTTGAAACAACACCTTCGTTTCCGTGGCGACCAGCCATCTTATCACCTTCACGAAGTTTACGTTTATTAGCAATAAGAACTTTTACAACTTTTTCTACACCAGGATTAAGGTCATCACCTTCCATACGGCTCATTTGTTGAATATCAATTACAACACCTTCAACACCATGTGGAACATGCAATGAAGAATCTCTTACTTCTTTTGCTTTTTCACCGAAGATAGAGTTCAAAAGTTTAAATTCTGGAGTTGTTTCAGTTTCATTTTTTGGAGTAACTTTACCAACAAGAATATCACCAGAACGAACTGTAGCACCAATACGAATAATACCATCGCTATCCAAATTAGCTAACGCTTTTTCTGATGTATTTGGAATATCACGAGTGATTTTTTCTGGACCAAGTTTTGTTTCACGAATTTCTGTTTGATATTCTTTAATGTGGATAGAAGTATACATATCTTCTCTAACAACACGTTGAGAAATCAAAACAGCGTCTTCGTAGTTGTATCCGTTCCAAGGTACAAAACCAACAAGAATATTTCTACCAAGAGAAAGTTCTCCATTGAATGTTGCAGGACCGTCAGCAAGAACATCACCAAATTTAACTTTTTGCCCTACTTCTACAGTTGGACGTTGGTGATAACATGTATCTTGGTTTGTACGTTGATATTTCAACAATGTGTATTCATCAACATCATCTGAATCTTCAACTTTAACTTTAATTGTATCACTTGAAACAAAAATTACTTCACCAGCATGTCTTGCTTTGATTAATACACCTGAGTCATAAGCACATTTCTTTTCCATACCAGTTCCAACGTGTGGAGGTTCTGGGAATAAAAGAGGAACAGCCTGACGTTGCATGTTACAACCCATGAGAGCACGGTTGGCGTCATCATGTTCAAGGAATGGAATCATAGAAGCAGATACTGAAATAACCTGACGTGGAGAAACGTCAATATATTGAACATCTTTTGGATAACGAACAGTATAGTTACCACGATTTCTACTAGAAATTGTATCAGTTGGGAACGAACCATCTTCTTTCATTCCTTCCAACACTTGTCCAATATTGTATTTATCTTCTTCCATTGCTGTAAGGTATTCAACTTCATTTGTTGCTTTACCATCAACAACTTTTCTATATGGAGATTCCAAGAAACCATAATCATTAATACGAGTATACATAGCCAAAGAAACAATAAGACCAATATTTGGACCTTCAGGAGTTTCAATTGGACACATACGACCATAATGAGAATAGTGTACGTCACGAACTTCAAAACCAGCTCTATCACGGCTCAAACCACCTGGTCCTAAAGCACTAAGACGACGTTTATGTGTAAGTTCAGCCAATGGGTTAATTTGATCCATGAACTGAGAAAGCTGATGTGAACCAAAGAATTCTTTAATTGCAGCTACAATTGGTTTGATAGAAATCAAATCTTGTGGCTTCATTGTATCAGTTTCTTTTAAGTTCATACGATCTTTAGCAATTCTTTCCATTCTGTTGAATGCACCCTTCAATTGAGTTGTCATTAATTCACCAACAGAACGAATACGACGATTACCTAAGTGATCAATATCATCAGTTTGTTCTTCACGACAATAAACTTTAATAAGATATTTCATTGTGTTGATAATATCTTCTGGAATTAAAGTAAAATCTTTTACATCATCACTGTAGTCAAATTTTGAGTTAAGTTTATAACGACCAACACGACCTAAGTCATAACGTCTGCTTTCAAAGAAAAGAGAATGCAAATCATCTTCTGCCTGTTGCATTGTCATTGGTTCACCAGGTTGAAGAATTGCATAAACTGCGTTCAATGCATCTTCTTTTGTAGGTTCGTTATCAATTGAACCTTCTTTTACATATTTTACTTCTTCGCGTTCAAAACAGTTAATAATGATTTTAGAATCTAATGAATTGTTCTTTTCATTTTTATTTTTTGGATTTGAACGTGTATCAAAACGAATTACTGAAATTTCTTTAATATCATTTGCAATTAATTCGTCAACATCATGAGGATGTAATTTTGTACCAGCATTGAATAATCTTTTTTCTTCTCCACTTTCATCTTTTAAGATAATAGCATCAGCAAGAACTTTATCAACTAATGATTCTTTTGATTCTGCATCAGTTCCAACAGGAATTGTTTCAGTATCATAGAAACATCTGATAATTTCTTCACGAGTTTCATATCCTAAAGCACGAAGGAAGATTGTACCTAAGATTTTCTTCTTTCTATCTATTTTTGCAAAAATAAGTTCTTTTTTCTGATCAATTTCAAATTCCAACCATGAACCACGATCTGGAATGATTCTTGATGAATAAACACCTTTGTCATGACAGAAAATAACACCAGGAGAACGGTGAATTTGAGATACAACAACGCGTTCAGCACCATTAATAATAAATGTACCTCTGTCTGTCATTAATGGAATGTCACCCATGTAAATGTCTTTCTGAAGAATTTGTTTTCCTTCTGGAAATACCAAATTGATTCTTGCATTTAATGGAACTGAGTAAGTAAGACCTTTTTGTTTACATTCCAATTCTGTAAATTTCTGATTTTCCCAATTTAACTGATAAAAGTCAAATTCCAAAGACATGTCATCAGCACCTTTAATTGGGAATGTTGAATTAAATACAGCTTGAAGCCCTTGATCCAATAAAGGTTCGCCTTTCTTCAATCTTTCACTTTGAAGAAAACTTTCATAAGATGCAGTCTGAATTTCGATAAGATTTGGAACATCCATAGATTGTTGGATGTCTTTTCCAATGTACTGACGATTGATTGTGCGAGATTTCGCGAACATCAGATACCCCTATAAAATAAGTTCAGCTATTTTCTGCTACATGCTAGAAACTCTGCACAGCACAGAAAACTACCGATTTCCCACCAAAAATGGGTTAAAAATTTTAAGCACTTTATACGACGATAGGGGACCCCTTAAATTTTACTCTAAAGGCATCCCCTATAATTTATTTATTAATTTCGATTATGAATAATTAACCAAAACTAATTATTTTTTGCTAGCTTTACCACCAGCTTCTTCGATCTTCTTGATCATTTCATCAGCGTCAGCTTTGCTTACACCTTCTTTAAGAGTTTTTGGTGCACCTTCAACCAAAGCTTTAGCTTCACCAAGTCCAAGACCTGTAATTTCACGAACTGCCTTGATAACTGGGATTTTTTTAGCTGCATCGAAAGAATCAAGTGATACTGTGAATTCAGTTTGTTCTTCACCACCTGCTGCTGCACCTGCTGCTGGAGCTGCTGCTACTGCAACTGCTGCTGTAACACCGAATTTTTCTTCCATTGCTTTTACGAGTTCTGAACATTCAAGAACTGACATTGATGCGATTGCATCTAAAATTTGATCATTTGTGAGAGCTGCCATATTGTCTTCTCCACTTTAATAAAGTATAAATTCTCCATTCACTGAATGGCTGCGGTAATTATCTCAACTGAGTTTTCCGCACTTTCACAGGACAGTCGACAGCTATGAAGCCTGACCTGTGAGGGGCAATTTATTGCCCGTGTTCGATGGAAAAACGTTAAGAAAAATGCGAAAGCATTTTTTAGTTTATCCACCTATGCAGAGCAACTGTGTTGCTCTTGTTCTATAGGAAAGCGTCTTCTGCTTTTCTTCAAACATTTATGCTTCTAGTAAAAAACTAGTTTCCACCTTCAGCTTCTTTCTTTTCTGCGTATGCTTTAATAGTAGCTGCAAGTTGACGAACTGGACCGTTCATAGCAGACATAAGCATAGAGTAAAGTTGTTTCTTTCCAGGAACCTTTGAGTAAGCTTCGATTTTAGCTTGATCATAGATTTCCTTATCAATGCTAGCACCTTTTACGCTTAATGCTGGAGCATCTTTTGCAAAGTCAAAAAGAACTTTTGCTACTTCGTTAGAATCCTCATTTGCCATAGCAATTACAGTAGGACCTTTTAAGTAGTCAGCAACATTTTCAACTTTCATATCATCAAATGCAATCTTAGCAAAGTTATTTTTTACAACTTTTAATACTGCATTTTTTTCACGAAGTTTACATCTAAGAGCAGTAATTTGTTCTACAGTTAAACCACGGTAATCAGCAAAAATAAAGTCATTATATTCAGCAAATGTCTTTTTTGCGTTTTCAATTGCTTCTGCCTTAGCAGGTTGGATTTTTTTTGCTCTAATAGCCATTATTCACCTTCCTTGAAATCAACCCAAACACCAGGTCCCATAGAAGAACTAACAGAAACTGATTGGATAAAACCAGCTGAAGATCCAACAGGCTTTTTCTTACTTACTTCTGCAAGAAGAGTGTTAAAGTTTTCGATAATCTTATCTGCATCCATTGAACACTTTCCAACAGCAATGTGTACAACACCACCTTTATCAGCGCGGTATTCTGTACGACCTTTCTTTAATTCTGCAACTGCTTGTGCAACGTTTGGAGTTACAGTACCAGTTTTTGGGTTAGGCATTAAACCTTTACGACCAAGAACCATACCAAGACGACCAACGTCTTTCATCATGTCAGGTGTAGCAACAGCAACATCAAAGTCAAGCCATCCGTCTTTTACTTTTTCGATGTATTCTTCACCTGCATAAGCAGCACCAGCATCTAAAGCTTCTTTTACTTTGTCTTCTTTACAGAAAACCAAAACTTTCTTTTCACCACGGAACTGATTTGGGAATACCAATGTATCACGAACAGTAGCATTTTTTTCAAGACGACATGAAACGTGAGCTTCAACAGTTTCGTCGAATTTAGCAAATTTCATATCTTGAATCATTTTACAAGCTGTAGCAATGTCATATTTTTTTGCAAGATCATATTTTGCAGCAGCTGCATTATATTTCTTTCCATGTTTCATATTACTGCTCCACCTCTACACCCATACTGCGTGCAGTACCGGCAATGATTTTTTTTGCTGCTTCGATATCATTAGCATTGATATCTGGCATTTTTGTTTTTGCAATTTCTTCAAGATCTTTAGCAGAAAGAGTTGCAACTTTGTTAAGAAGAGGATTTCCAGAACCCTTTTCAATTTTAACTGCTTTTTTGATTAATACTGCTGCAGGAGGAGTTTTAAGAACAAATGTATAAGATTTGTCTTGATAAACTGTAATTACAACAGGGATGATAAGACCTTTTTCCATTGATTTTGTTCTGTCATTGAATTCCTGAACAAATTTTGGAGCTGAAACGCCATGAGGTCCAAGAGCTGGTCCAATTGGAGGAGCTGGTGTAGCTGCTCCTGCAGGACACTGCAACTTAATAATAGCTGAAACTTTTTTTGTAGCCATTTTGTTTCTCCCAATATTGGTGTGTAAGTGTTATAAAACATCTTACTAACGAAGTGCCTATGTCCAACGGACTTGCACCTCTCCCAAAAACAGGATTAACGATTTGTATTTGGGATACAAATCCCTGATTTTGCCTAATCAAAGAACTATTGTTTTTCAGCTTGTCCAAAGCTTACTTCAACAGGTGTAGGACGTCCAAAAATTTGAACTTCAACAGTCAATTTTTCTCTATCCATAAAGATTTCTTTTACAGTACCAGAGAATGTAGCAAATGGTCCTTCTGTAATCTTTACATTATCTCCAACGTTATAAGACTGTTTAACATGAACTTGTTTATCACCCTTAATAACACCAGATTTCTGGAGTAAATTCATTGCTTCATCATTAGAAATTGGAATTGGACGAACATTTGGATCTGTACCAACAAAACCATTTACACCTTGCAATCTACGCAATTGTGTACAAGTTGGTTTCCAACCAAATTCTGGTAAATCCATTTCCAACATGATATAACCAGGAAGGAATTTATTTGTACGAGTTTTCTTTTTCCCATCTTTCACTTCAACAACTTCTTCAACAGGAACTCGCACATCTGTTACTATATTTGAATCTAAAGCCGATGTGTCTAATAATGTACGAATGGAACGTTCGATTTTATTTTCATAACCTGCGTATGTTTGTAAAATATACCATCTTCTAGACATTTCTTCCGTCCTATTTCATCAACATACGGAATAACGCTGTGAAAGAGATATCAAGTAATCCAAGAACCACAGCCATAACAATTGTAGAAACAATAACCACTTTAATTGACGAAATAACATCATCTTTAGTTGGCCATACTACTTTCTTTAACTCTGCTTTACTTTCACGAAAAAACTGAATTACTTTAGACATACCACATTTTCCTTTAAAATAAAAAATCAGGGCAGGCAGGATTTGAACCCACGACAGGCGGTTTTGGAGACCGCTGCTCTACCAGCTGAACTACTGCCCTATTTATATATAATTATCAGTTTAAGTAGTTTATCACTTTTTAAACTAATAATCAAATACCAAATTAAAATTATTTTGCTTTTGTTTCTTTATGCAAAATGCTTTTTTTGCAGAAAGGACAATACTTATTTTTTTCTAATTTACCAGTAATGTTTTTACGGTTTTTATAAGTAGTATAATTCTTTCTTTTACAATCTGTACATTGTAATGCAATAATTTCTACAGCACCTTTTTTCTTGCTTGCCATATCTATACTCCTAAAAGTTTATCCAAACAAAAATCACATCTTAAAAAGCCCTTGTGCAGAATCGAACTGCAGACCTCAACATTACCGATGTTGTGCTCTACCAACTGAGCTACAAGGGCATTGCAGATTCCACACTAACTTAAAAAAACGTGCGTTTAATGAATATAAATAAAGATAGAAAATAAGTCAATAACTGAAATCAAAATTTCTTATAAATTTTGCAAAATTCCACTAGTATTTAAAAAAAAAATTCTTTATCGTTATAACTGTGAGGTTTTAATGAATATTGACACTTTAGTAGACAAACTTTTATCTTCCTATGATACAATCGGATTAATCAACCGATCAAATGCAGAAAATTTCCCAAACAGACAAAATGTAGTTTCTGTACTTCAAGATTTACAATCATTAGTTTTCCCAGGCTTTAAATATGCAGAAGAAGTTGACCCAACAAATCTAAGATATGTTACAGGCCAAAAAGTAAACAACATAATTGCAAAATTAACAAAAGAAATTCAAAAATCATTAATTTACACCCTTACTCAAAAAAATGGAA
>JAGARY010000381.1 GCA_017622055.1 Treponema sp.
AATTTTCTGAGATACTTGTAAACCCCTGAACATCAGAAAAATAAATGCTGATACGTCGTCTTGTTCCACCTAAAGAAAGTCTTTCTGGATGAGAAATAAGGTCATCTATTACAGCTGGACTTAAATATTGCTTGAATGCAGCCTTTATATATCTGCGTTGCCGACCTTCCTGTCTATAGGAAACAATTACTGCAACTATAAAACTTAGTACCAAAGAACTTAAAGGGCTAACCATTGGAATAATGTTTCCCATAGCAAAAGATGTATACCCTATTCCAACAAAAAAAATACAAATGAATAAAAAGCATAATGTTGCAATAAAAACATTAAAATGCTTAATTCGGAACATTTCAGCCACAGAAATAGGAACGCTACCTAAAATAGCCGAAATTAAAACCAATATTACTAAAACAAAAAACGGAGAAGGTTTTAAAAATGAATCTTGCAAGTAATTATCTAAAAATGTAATGTGAACTCCAACCCCAGGATAAGTTGCAGAAATAGGCGTACTACAAATATCAAATAACCCTGGAGCATAAAATCCAAAGAAAACATACATATCTTCAAACATTTTAGGGTCAAGTAAAGGTTCTTTACCTTCTTGAATAGCATAATAACTTTGCAAAATTTGACCTGCACTGTAGGGAACATAATTTTCCAAAGAATTTTGAAATCTTAAATATCTACCTTCTTTTGGTTCTGTTAAAGGGTCTGGAATTTCTTCTCCTGCAGCAAAAAGAGGGGCCAGTCCCAAGGTGGGAATATAGTAAGAACCATATTTTCTGTAAGCAGAAGCCCTACGAATTGTTTTATCTGAGTCTGAGGTACTTGTAATGCTACCAAGTACAGCTGTTGTCTTTGAAATTTCATCTATGGGGAATAACATTGGTTCAGTACCGAATTCATTTCCAAAAGAAACAGGAGGTAATGGAGCCGATTCCTTCCATTCTGTTTTATTACCATGCTGTTGGTCAAAAAATACTGTTTGAACAACCCGCCCATAGTCTGAACAAAATTGAGCAAAGGTTGCATCATCCTCTGGACCGAAAACAGAAGGTTCAGTAAACAACACATCAAATGTTACCGCTGCCGCATTTCCCAAATTAAAAAAATCCACAATTTGACCATATGCCTTTCTTTCCCAGGGCCAACTCCAACCAAATTCCTGATTTGCCCAATCTATACTATCCTGATCTACAAGAATTACTGCAATTTCATCAGAAGGACGATTATAAGAAGCTGTATGAACCATTCTGCTGTCATACAATATATTTTCTAACCTTTGAAATACTCCAAGGCTGTTAAGTACTAAAACCAAAGCACTTACAGTAATTGATATTACAACTGTACGAAAAATAAATCTCTTCATCCTTTCTCCAAGTTATTCCGTTACTATGTTCATTTTATCATTAAATCGTTCTATACGGATTTCAGGAATTTTTACTTCATCGTAATCACGAAGAGCTTTTTTTACCTTCTTTAATCTGGATTTTGCAGATGGGTGAGTTGAAGCAAAACCACCAGAGGAATTTGGCTGTTTTTCTTCTAACACTTCTAGCATAGAAATCATGGCATAAGGATTATACCCTGCTTCATTTAGGATCTCTAAGGCAACTTCGTCCGCATCATATTCTTGGGATTTAGAATAACCAGTTTCCACCATGGTAGAAACCATAGAATTGACAGTTTCGCCAAAGGATTCCATAACATCATCAATTTCCCCATCGGATAAAGCTGTCAATGTTGCTCCAGCCAAAGTGGTGGCAGCATTTGTCCATCGGCTTGATTTTATAGAAGATATACCATGTTGTAACTGCACATGGGCAATTTCATGGGCCAAAACTGCGGCCAAGGCATCTTCGCTAGTTGCACATTCCAACAAGCCACGAGTTACAAGAATATGTCCTCCTGATGTTGCAAATGCATTTATTTGAGTTGTGTCTAGAATTGCCACATGGTAACCATTATAAACCTCTGAACGATTTGAATTGATTACTAAAACTTGACAAACCTTATTTACATAATCCGTCATTGTTTCATTTTCATACAAGTCATATGTTCCAAGAATCTGAGCTGCAACAGAACGACCAATATAATATTCTTGAGATGGTGTAATTGGCGAAGAAGCTTCTGAAACAGCAGATACAGAGGAACCTGCTGCTTCTAATAAAGGATTATCTGTTATAGTTCCAACTAAACTAGTTACTTGACCTGCAAAACCCATTATTGCACAAGAAAAGCTAAACAATGAAAAAATAAGTAGTCCTAAAATACAAAATATTCTATTTTTCATTCTGAAGCTCCTAAAAGTTGTCCTTCTAAAATAAATTCTAGTAAAGTATCCTTTTCAATATTTTTTTCTTCTATTCCGTCTACAAGGGAATAAAAAGATTCCAAGGAACTTCCGCTATATAATTTTTCTACTTCAGCAGAAAATCCTTTTCCAGCCAATGCAATTTCATCAGCAGAAGCATCAATGGAAAAAAGACCTTCGTTTAAGATTATTTTCTTTTTTGTTAAACTTGATAAAGGAACCCAACCTGTAACAGAAGAATCCTCTTTTTTTTCTACTTTAACCCATTTCCCTTTTTCTTCTAGAATTTTAACTTGAGTACCATAAGGAATCGAGCCTATTTCGCTTGCAAAAAAACCTGTTCCAGATTTTAAAACAGTTTCTTTTACATTCACATACATTGAATCCCTGCTCTCGCCCAAAGGTTTAAACTAAAAAAACAAAAAGTAAAAAGAAGTATGCAAATTTTTTTATTCATAACTCTTTCTCCAATAAAGTTGTTTTAATACTATAACACATTTTTGTCATTTTGTCTTGTTTTTGTAATATTTGCAAATAATAAACTTTTTTCTGTCTAAAACCCAGCATACTTTTTTATAGATTTAAAAAAAAACTACAGACCAATCTTTTAGAATCGATCTGTAGCATA
>JAGARY010000382.1 GCA_017622055.1 Treponema sp.
AAAAATATAAAAAAAGATTTTGATAGAGAAGTAAAATGGGCAAAAAAAACAAATCAGAAATATAGCGAAGATGAAGTTCTTGCGGGAAGAATAAGTTATCATTTATGGAAAGATTTGAAAGTAAAAGATAGGCATCTTACTATTCGTTTTTCCAATGGGTCGTATTCTGTTCTGTACGATGAAAGGAATTATTTTTCACCATTATATTTTGAAAAACAAGGTAACGATTATATTTTATTGAATAATTATGATTCAGAAGTGAAAAAAGGTACTAAGTTTGATGGGGATGTTAGTAACTTAAAAAAAGTTATTTATAATAATCAAGAAGTATATCAATATATTTTTCCAACGACAGAATTAAATTTAAAAACAGTGCCGATAAAGTTAGATAATAAAGAATACCAAATTCCAGTAAAAGAAAATATTCGATTTGATAATTCAAAAAATGAAAAGCAAGTAAATTCAATAAAAACAAAAGACTCATATTATTTATCTTTAGGAAAGTTTTTAAAATATAATTCAGAAGAAAACTCGGATTACAGAAAATATTTGGCAGACATCGTTGATGAATTTCAAAAACATCCAACTCATTCTAATTTGATTATTGATTTAAGAAGTAATACAGGAGGTGTCTCTTTTTCGGATAAACTTCTTCCATCTCTATACTTTTTTGATGATATGGCAAAAATTGAATCGTATTTGAATATTATGAAACTTTCAGAAATAGGTACAAAAACATTATATTCAACTGAAATTTTAGATTATGAAATCAAAAAAATAGAAAAAAATACGAAAAATGAATCTAAAACAAAATTACAAAAACTTCAAAATGAATATAAAAAAGTAGCTGAAAAAGGTGGACGATATTTTGAAAAATCAGAATATAAAGCAAATGCCCTTTTACAAGAAAAACCAGCTTTATTTAGAGGAAATACTTATCTTTTGGTTGATAAAAGAACAGCTTCTGCTTCAGAATATCTTATAGCTCAGTCTTTTTTGGTTGACGAAGAAAAAGTATTTATAATTGGAGAAAATTCAAGAGGTTCTATAGATTTTGGTGATATTTATGAATATGAATTACCAAATACAAAGATAAATCTCTTACTTAGCAGGGGTGAGTATAAAAATACTGGCTTATTTTCAAAAAATCCAAAATGGCATGGAGATACAAAAGGATTTTATCCAGATTATTGGGCAACAAATGAAACTATATTGGATACATTGGTTTATTTAACTAAAGATGAAGAATTAAGAAATGTGTTATCAGGTTTAGGCAAAGGACAAAAGTAAGGTGATAATAAATTAAATCTATAAAAAATGAAGAAATATAAACAACATATCAAGGGGGTAAAGAATGTATATAATGTGGATTGCAACTGCCATGATTAAGAAAAAAGATAGGAATGAATATGACAAGGAAGAAAATGGCGTTATAAAATCAAAAAAAGCGTGGAAAAAAGAACTTGTTATGAATATATATATTCTATTGATATGTCTTGTTTGTATTTTTGGAATGGAGTTTATTCCAATTCCTTATGTAGGTGCCATTTTGTTTATGTGTGGGATATATGCAGGATTGAAAAGTATTTATGCCATTTTTAGAGCTGCAGTTGTTCTAAAAGTGTATGATCAGCTTTATTCAGAAGAATTAAGAAAAAAACTTGTAGATTAAATTAATCTTTTAAAGAATAAACAACTGTTGTAACTACTCTTACATTTTTTTTGTAATCTAAGCCAGGAGCTGCGTTTTCAATTGAAAAAAGCCCTTGGCTTGCTGTTTGAATTTTTCCAACTTTGCTTCCGCTGTCTCTTGCAAATTGTTCAGCGGCAACTCTGGCATTTTTTGTGGCTTCTTCTATCATTTTTGGTTTGATTTGATTTAATCCGTTAAAATAATAATTTACTTTATTGTCGTAATCTGAACTGATGGCAATTCCTTTTCCAAGAAGTTCTGTTGTATTTTTTGAAGCTTCCATAACATTTTGAATTTTGCTACTTCTAATTAAAATGCTTTGTTTTGCAACGTAATTAAAAGCTCTTCTTGTTGTGTCTAAATAAATATTTGTTGTAACATCATTGATTTCTGGAGCTAAAACAGAAATTTCTTCTTGCGAAAGGTTATATTGATTTAAAAAATCTAAAATTACTTTGTTATTGGAATCAAGATTTTTTTGTAATAAAGATAAGTCATTTTGCCCAATTGAATATGACATTTTCCAAACAGCAAGGTCTGCGTCCACTTCTTGTTCAGCAAGTCCCCGAACAGAAACCGTCCTGTTATCTTGTGAAATTTTTGAAATTCCAAAGGCAAGAATAATGCTACTTAAAATAAGAGAAATAGAAATAGTAATGTAATTAAATTTAGAACTCATACTTTAAGTATAACACCAAAAATTAAAAAAAAGAAAAATAAAAAGGGCACATTTTTTTGCATTGCAAAAAAACTGGGCTTTTCGCAATTCGCCGACTAGCCGCGGCTCATCCTGCTGGTAGCGGTGCTGAACGCTTGCTAAAGTTTGTTCCAAACTTTCCAGCAGGACTGCTACGCAGGTGCTACAATCCCTTGTGCAGTCTTGTTAACGGACATCGCTTGTATTAAAAGAACGATTGATTTTTATTATATTTAATAGTAAAATGGTTAAACTATTTAACTAAGCTAAAAAATTTTTTTTATATGGAGAAAATCAATGGCAACAAAGTATGTTTACTTTTTTGGTAATGGCGATGCAGATGGCGATGAATCAATGCGCGCTGAACTCGGTGGAAAAGGTGCTAACCTTGCTCAAATGGCAAAAGCTCCTTTAAGTCTTCCTGTTCCACCTGGATTTACAATCACAACAGATGTATGTCAGGAATATTACAAATTGGATAGAAACTATCCAGAAGGATTGGAAGCACAAGTTGATGAATACCTTGCTAAGCTTGAAGCTGCTATGGGTAAAAAACTTGGTGATGAAAATGATCCTTTATTAGTATCTGTTCGTTCAGGTGCTGCAATTTCTATGCCTGGTATGATGGACACAATCTTGAACCTTGGTCTTAACGACAAAGCTGTAGAAGGATTGGCTAAAAAAACAGGTAACGAAAAATTTGCTTATGATGCTTACCGCCGCTTCATCCAAATGTATGGTGATGTTGCTATGGGTGTTGATCATGACAAATTCGAAGCAATTCTTGAAGAAGTTAAAGAAAAAGCTGGTGTAGATAGCGACCAAAAACTTTCTGTAGAAAACTTGAAAGAAGTTGTTGCTAAATACAAAGAAATGTATAAAGCAGAAAAAGGTGAAGAATTCCCTCAAGATGCTAAAAAACAAATGTGGGGAGCTATTGGAGCTGTATTTGGTTCTTGGATGAACCCACGTG
>JAGARY010000383.1 GCA_017622055.1 Treponema sp.
ACTCCAGGTCGTGTTCAAGACCATTTGGAACGAGGCACATTAGATATTTCTCAAATTGATTATTTTATTCTTGATGAAGCTGACGAAATGTTAGACATGGGCTTTATCGAAGATATTGAATCTATATTTGCTCAAGCAAACCCTAATTGTCGTATTTTACTTTTTTCAGCAACAATGCCTCAGCCTATTTTAAAAATAGCTGCTCAGTTTATGGGAGAATACGAAATTGTAGAAGAAGAAGCAACTCCCGAAACTCCAGTGCTTACGGAACAAAAATACGTTATGGTTCGAGAAAAAGATAAACTGGAAGTTGTGGTACGTTTTATTGATATTTCCCCAGATTTTTATGGTTTAATTTTTACTCAAACAAAGGCTGATGCAGATTTATTAACAAAGCAGCTTGATGAACGAGGTTACGAAGTTGCAGCACTTCATGGGGATATTTCTCAGGTACAACGTGAAAAAATTTTGTATAGATTTAGAATTAAAAAAACACGTATTCTTGTGGCAACAGATGTTGCAGCAAGAGGCATAGATATTGAAGGTTTAACGCACGTAATAAATTATTCACTCCCATTTGATAGAACCACATATATTCACAGAATTGGACGAACAGGACGAGCTGGTGCCAAGGGCGTAGCTATTACCCTAGTTAGACCAGAAGAAAGACGTAAACTTGAACTTTTGAAAATTGGCATTAAAAAGGGTGTAAAAGGTTCACTTTCAGAAGTAAAGATTCCTTCTGTAGAAGAAGTGCTAGATGTTAAACGACATTGGCTTTTTGCTGATATGAAAGGTTCCCTTGATTCAACAGCATTGTACTTGGAAGAAAAAGAAAATTCTGACAAGGATATTTTTCTTCGACTAGCAGACGAACTTTGTGGTGAAAAAGAGCCACAAGAAGTTCTTGCTTCTGTTTTAAAGACATTTTACGGTAAACAGTTAGACGCTTCTCGTTACAATCATATTACACCTATTGTGTCTAAGACTTCAGGTGGCAGTGGAAAGTTTAGTCGCGATATTGAGAATGCAACGGGTACTTTGTTAGACAGTAATCAAATCCGAATCTATGTTCAACTGGGGCGCAGAGACGGATTCAGGGCAAAAGAAGTTGCCCTATTTTTTAGCGATTTGCTAAATATTCCACAGCGCCAAGTTGATAAAATATCTGTTTCTGATAGTTTTTCTTTGGTAAACCTTCCAAAAGAAGCTGCTATTCGTGCATTGGAACTTTCTAGAAAAAATAGTGATGTTCCCCATATGCATTTAGATGTTAAGGCAAAGAAACCTAGTGGAAGTGGTAGAAGAGGCGAAGGTAGATTTTCAGAAACATTTTCATCAGAAGAAAAATCAAATAGGAGACGAGGTAAAACTTCTTTAAGGAAAATAAGCTCAGAAGGTTTTTCCGACCGTCGTAGATTCGGTTCTGTGGAGCGATCAAAAAGCAAAGGTTCTGTTCGTGGAGGGGATGCAGCCCTTTACAAAAGAAAACAACCTTAATTTAGATAAAAGCACTTTATACTATTTTTTCTTCTAATTTTTTGTCCTAGGTGTAATGGGTTAAATTTATTAATTTTTCTAGTCACATTATGTCTTTGATATTATGAT
>JAGARY010000384.1 GCA_017622055.1 Treponema sp.
CTCCGGTCTTTTCCGCCACCCCACCGCCTAAGGGGCAAGCCCCTTAAAATCCCCAAAAAACCTCGCCCACCCACCGTCATTCCCGCACTCGCCACACACAACAACCACGTCACTGCGAGACTTCGTCAGAAGTCGTGGCAGTCGGCTACATCCTGTCATTGCGAGACCTTTAGGTCGTGGCAATCCATTGTATACACGTCATTGCGAGATTTTCGCCAGAAAATCGTGGCAATCCAGTGTATGCACGTCAGCAATGACAGACTTATTTTGTCATTGCGAGGAGCGAAGCGACGTGGCAATCCATTAACCAGCGTTCACTTCCTGGATTGCTTCGCTTCGCTCGCAATGACAGTGTTTTTCACGCTCGCAAAGACAGTGCATAAAAAAATCACACCGAAAACAAACACTTTACACGTTCTACATATTTTATTTGTGTAATATAATTATTTTCTAGTTCAAAATTAATGCGTTTTAATTTTTCTTTCTTGCGTTTTTTAGATTTTTGTAATAAATCAACATCTTTACAAGTAATTTTGTATCCCAAAAATGCAATTCCATCTTTACATTTTCCCAAAATATAAGGTTTTAAAGTTAATAAAAGATTATTTAAACAAAAAGATTCAATACTGTTAAGCATTTTCTTCAAATCTATTTTTGAATTAGAAAACAATATAAAATCGTCCATATAACGACAATATCCAGAAGGTTTTAAATTTTCTAAAACAAAGTGATCTAATTCTGAAAGATATAAATTTGCAAAAAATTGACTTGTTAAATTTCCAATGGGTAAGCCTTTTTCTGTACTAAAAGAATCAATAATATCAAATAGCAAATCTAAACAATCTTTGTCTTTTATAATTTTTGATAATTTTCTTTTTAAAATATTATGGTCAATATTCTCAAAATATTTTTTTACATCTAATTTTAGAAAATATTCGCAATTTTTTGCTTTAAAAAATGCATATTTAATTGCTTTATGACTTCCTTTTCCTTTTCTACAAGCATAAGTATGAAAAATAAATTGTTTTTCAAAAACTGGTTCTAAAACATTCATAATTGCATGATGCATAACTCTGTCTATAAAAGGAACAACACTAATAAGACGTTCTTTGGGTTCATAAATTGTAAATTGTGAATAAGAACTAAGAATTGCAGGCTTTGATTTTAAGTTCTTTTGGACTATAAAAAGATTCTTATTTACGTTTTTAGAAAAGTTTTTTACAACATTTTTGCTAGTTTTATGACGCCGAGCTTTTATCCAAGCCAGACGAACATTTTCATAAGATATAATCTGATTAAAAAGGGATTTCGCTCGCTTCATCTTTATTTTCTGAAAGTTTTTCTTGATTCTGATTTTCTTCTAGTATTTTTTGATAACCAGTAAAAAGACCATAAGCAAAATCTTTAAGTAAAATATTATTTGCATTTGGAAGATTTTTAATTTCTTCCTCTGTAATGTTTGGATTTTGTACCATAACAGCCAAATGTTCATCTTTACAAACAAGATATGCTGCCTTTAAATTTTTACTTTTAGCAAGTTCTAATCTAACTGCCTTTAATTTATCAAAGAGAACTTTTTGTTCCTCTGTTTTTAAAGAAGCACGATAATCTATTTTTTGCTTTAATTGTTTTTCTGTACCGTTATTTTGTTCTTTATATTCAACCAAAATTTGAATTCCACATTGAGTTCCTGTAGAAATTGCATTTTCTACTGTACGAATTATTACATGAGAACGCAAAAAATGATTTAATTCTTCACATTGGGAGCTGTCTCCAAATGCATTAATAAAAAAAGATTGATATTGCGACATAACAAAAAAAACGTCAGTCTTAAACCTTCGAAGACACCTATGCCTATTTTCTACCAGCACAAGACTGACAAATTCAATTCGCGTGTTACCGCAGGAAAAAGTTGGTTCTAAAAATATTTAATGGGATTACAGAAATTTTCCTGCCCATATAAAAATTATTGAGCTGGGACGCACAACACGGAAACCATAGTTGTTGTTGCGGTTGTTAGGGTTGTTGTTGTTACGGTTAGCAACTTGACAGTTGTTGTCGTTGTTATACCAAGAACCACCGCGTTGAACGCGGTTATTGCCCGACGTAGCATATCCACTTTATAACTTTTCCTTTTAATATTTTATGAACTAGTTTTGTTCACAAACCAAATTTAACCAGCGCCCTTACGGGCGCAACTTTTACTAAATCCTTTTTTGCAGCCTTTAAGGCTGCTTTAAAAGCATTTAGTATTTTTAATTAGAACTGGGACGCACAACACGGAAACCATAGTTGAGGTTGCGGTTGTAAGGGTAGTTGATGCTACGGTAAGCAACCTGACAGTTGTTGTCGTTGAGATACCAAGAACCACCGCGCTGAACGCGGTAATTGCCCGACGGAGCACCGTCTGCTGCACTGCTATCACTTATGCTACCATACCAGTCCCAACACCATTCATATACATTTCCACTCATATCATAAAGTCCATATCCATTTGGTGCTTTTGTTTTTACTTCTCTTGTTCCTGTGTCATTTGTATTACTTGTATACCATGCAACATCGTCTACATTATCACTGCCTGCATATTTGTAGTTTTCTCCACCTCTAGCTAACCATTCCCATTCTGCTTCTGTTGGTAATCGGTAGCCGTTTGCTTCAAAATCACATGTTGCTGCATTCCATGTACTATTACTTGATGTTGGCACTTCTCCCCAATCATCTGGATCTGTTGAACCATCTATACGGTAACATGGAGTAAGGTTTTCCTGCATAGAAAGTTTATTACAATATACAATTGCATCATACCAGTTTACATAATTTACTGGGTTATTTAATACATCATCCCCAGTTAATTTAGTTCCATCTTTATCATATGCACTTGCTGTACTTGGGTCTTTTCCCATCACGGCTTTGTATTCACCTCTTGTTACTTCATGGTCACTTACTATTAAATCTGGTATTGTTAGAGTTCTTTCACTTACAAACACACTTGATGATGGTGTCCAACTTTCTGTTCCTGTTATTGTTGTGCCACCCACCAATACAAAGCCTTCTGGAATTTCATCTCCACCTTCACCTTTTAATTTCCATGATGCACCAAAAGTTTTATTTTCTGCACCAAATGTTGTAGGTGCTACATTTCCATCACTATCTAACCATTTTGAACAATAATAATCTTCAGAAATTGGTGCTTTTGGTTTTGTACAAGTTGCTCCGTAAAGCCCACTTACTTCTTTTTCTATTGTTCCATCTTCAAATTTTCCTTCTGTTCCTGTTTGGAAAGTATATGTAAATGTATTTCTATCATAGAACACATAAATAGCATTTTCATTCTGTGCAAGGATTTTTGCAGTAAATCCTTCATAAGATTTTTTTAAATCTTCTAATGTGGTCCCAACTTCTATTGTTCGATTTTCTTCAACTTCAAAAACTTCATAATCTTCAATAGATTTTCCACCAGTTTTCTCTTGCTGAATTTGATACACAGTATACAGTCCTGTTTCTGAAATTGCGGAAGAATAAACAATTTTCTCTACTTCAACAATCTTCTCAACTTCTTTTTCTACAATCTTTTCAACTTCTACTTCTACAGTTTTTTCTTTTATTAAAACTTTAGCTACAGAAATTGAACTATTCTCCATCCCCTCTTTTATTGCAATAGCTTTAAAAATTGTATCCTTGTTTACAGTAACTTTCTCTGTATACTCTGTACTTTCGCTACTAGGAACACTATTATCCACAGTGTAATAAATTTTAGCACCTTTTGTTTCTGTTGCCATAACAACCGCTAAAGTTCCTTCTGTTGTTGTTTCTTCAATAGTAAAAGTTACAGAAGCTGCATATTCTTTTGTGATATACTCTGTTTCTGTCTTACATGAAGCAAACGCAATAATTACCATCATACTCATAAATAGAGTAATAACTTTGAATTTGTTTTTCATTTTTTCCTTTCCTTATTATTTTATTTTTTATTTGCAACGCAAATATTAATCACCTAGTTATTTTTTTATCTCTTTTAGAATTTTTGAACCTACATCCTTCAATTGTTCAAATAAACCTAAATATGTATCCGGTTTTTCAGTAAATTGAGGAATTAAACCTACAAGAGCTTTTAATAACGCTTGTGTTTGTATTTTTTTGCTTAATTCTTCGTTATATGAAGTTAGTAATTTTATTAAAGATTCTTTTCTAATTTCAACTTTTTCAGTATTATTTCTATATTCAAATGTGTCACCATGCCTTTTAAGTTCATTTTCTAAACACATTCTTATGTAATAATCTTCTATTACAAATTCAAAATTTCCGTCTTTTGTTTGTTTTATACTTTTTGTATTTAATCCTGCTAAAAACTTTGTAATTATTGATATTGAATCTGTTTGCCTATATTTTAAATTTATATTTAGTTTGGAATTTTTAATTTTTTGTTCTGTAACTTTAAAATAGAGAGCATTTTCAAAGTTGCTTCTTGTAGAAAGAAAATTGTCTTCACTATACTTGTCAAACAAATACAAAATGTAATCATACAAGTCATTTTTTGACATTGCATTAAAACCTGTGTCTGTAATTTTTTCTAACAACTCGTTTGCAAATTGTTCTGAATCATTAAATTTTATTTCCATATTTTTC
>JAGARY010000385.1 GCA_017622055.1 Treponema sp.
ATTGATAATAACGAGTTCGTAGTGGCAAATAGTTTGTAGGTTGATTTTGCATTTCGATATCAAAAATTTTATCTGAATCTTTTACATAAACATCTAGCCGTACGCTTTTCATTTCATAGTAAGCGGTTAGTTCTTTTTCTAGTTCTGGATAGATGATGTGGTCAATTTTGATGTGTAATAGTTTTTCCAGAAGTTCTTTGCAAAGTTCTTCATTTTTCATTGTGTGACAAATGTGTGGGGCAACTGGTTGCCCTTGTTCAATAGCAAAGCGTTAAAAAAATTGCGAAAGCAATTTTTAGCTTTACAATCATTTTTTGTCTGCCAGTGTCAATTCATCGATTGGTTTAAATTTCATAAATGTTTTCTCCTGTGTGGGCAACTGATTGCCCTTGTTCAATAACAAAATACATTTGTCATTGTCGGGTCCCGCCCGACAATCTTTTTCCAAATCAATTTTTGAGAAAAAATTTCCCTATATATACAATAGAAGAAAAATGTAAAATTTAGGAATACTGGTGAGAAAAAATTTAAGATTTTATAAAAAATTTAGGAATTAAATGATTTGCTCTCAAAAAAATTTTTTTATTCCTCTGTAGTTTCTTCACTTTTTTCTGCATCGTCCGTAGGTTGTGGAGTTTCTAGTTCACGGAACATTTTGTTTGTAACGGAAGAAATGAGCATAATTGTAGAAATTGGAAGCAACAAAATTGCGGCAAAAAATAGAGGAGGAATGAATTTTACAAGGAATGCAGAAATAAAATAGATTACCAAAAGTTTTAAAACAAGAGAAACTGTGTATGTGTAAAATTGGATGCACAAAACGGCGGAATTGCGAATGAGAATTGGAAGTTTGTTTGTATAGCGGGCGATTGATGGAAAAGAATAAAGAATAAATGCGCCGGCAATAATTGAAATTACAACTGCAAAAACTAATTTTAAGAAACTGTCGTAGTCGTTTTGGGCTAAATTTTGCCAAAATAGACAAACGATGTAGAGCATAATTGCTGTAAGAATCCACATGAGTGTGCCTTGAACAAAATTTAGTTTAAACGATTTTAAAAATAGGGAAAAAATGTTTATTTCTGGTGTTTTGTTTATGATTTTTAAGGAAACGTAATATGCGGCGCAAGTTGCGGCTCCCACTGTGATTAGTGGAATTGAAAAAAGTATGTAAATAAGTGCCAACTGTAAAGTTTGTGCAATTTGTTGTGTTGTAATTTTTGGTAATTGATTTTTCATGTGTTTTCCTCTTGGTGTTATTTTTGTTTTTGTCCTGAAACAAATTTTTCAAAAGTTGCTTTTTTTTGGGCTTCTTCTTTGAAAAAATCTATTAGGATTTGCCAATCTTCATTTTTTGTACATTCTTCTGTTAATTCAGAAATGATTTTATCAAAATCTGCTGAATTTTTGGCAAAAATTGCTTGATGACTTTTTGTATTTATTAATATTGAAAGATTTTTATATGATTCGGCAAAATCTTCTGGGATTTCTGCTTTTTTGTAAAGTGTGATTGGAACAATTGTAGAATTTTTATAATTGTAGTCTTTTGCGTTTTGTTGATTTTCTTTTGGTTGATTTGTTTGTGGTGATTGTTGTGTAACAAAAGTGTATTTTTCATTTGTAAGAGGATTTATGGAATTAAAATCAACAGGGAATTCTAAAATCTTATTGTATTGTGCAATTTGTGAGTTTTGATTTTCTTGTGTTGTTTGTGAAATTAATTCTAATTTTCCTTTTTTAAAATTCCAATTTTCTTTTTTGGGACCGTATAAAAGTGAAAGAATTCCTTCTGGTGTGGAAATGTAATTTATTATTGCAAGGCACAATTCTGGATGTTCTGATGTGGCACTAATTGTCCATAAATTTTCTGAGCCGTAAACAGATTTTCCATAAATAATTGGAGATGAATCTTCTGGGAAAACTGTTGTAAATTGATTTTCTGAAGGGGATTCTTGGAAAATTGGACTATATTTCCAAAAAGCTACGTTGTTTTGGTAATCTTGCAAAAATTGTTTTTTTGTATATTTTTCTGATTTTGGGTTTATTAAATCGTTTTGGTAAAGTTTATTTAAAATTTTTAATGCTTGAATATAAACTGAATTTTTTTCTAATGGACTTTGGAATTTTCCAGTTTTTGAATCATAAAATCCTAAATAAAATGATTCTTGACCAAAATAGGATGCCACAAATTCTTTTGCAAAAATGTTTAATTCATGATCAGGATTTGTTTCTGAATCTTTGTAAAGAGAAAGTGCATATATTTTTTTGCGTTCTGAATCTTGCTGATTTAATGTTTGTAAAAGTTTTTCTAAATCTTCTGGTGTTTGAACTTCTTCATTTTCAATTTCTGCCTCTTCTTCCAAAGATTCGCTTACAATTGATTCTTCATTTTCAACTTCAGATTCAGATTTTGTTTCTGCTTTTTGATTTTCTACTTGATATTGAGAATTTAAGTCTATGATTTTTGATGGAGTTTTTATGCATTGTAAAATTGCAAAAAAATCATCTAAAGTTTTGATTTCTTTGTTTTTTAGAAGTTCTATTGTTTGAGAAAAATAATTTGATTCAAGTTGCCAATTATAAATTGGGCTTTGTGCTTCGTAAGAAAATAAAGTTAAATTTGTTGGAAGCCCATGAACGTATTTTTGTGCCGAATTTTGAAATCTGTTTTTTTGTAATGGGGCTTTAAAATATTTTTCCAAATAGGGAGCCCAAGTTTTAAGTAAATCATCAGTTTCCCAGTTTAAAAAAACTTGATTTTCTATATTTGTTTTATAAAAATCTGTTGATGAATCTAAAATAAAGATATCTGCTTGAGTTGCGTCTTCAACAGAAGAAACAAATTCAAATTGAACATTAAAATTTGTTTTTAATAGTTTTGCAAAGTTTGAATCTGGCAAAATAAAAGTTTCTGAGTTTGAAAAAAAATCTTTATTAATAAATTGTGAATAAACTTTTAGAGTAAGAGTTTCTTTTGGTTTAATTTTTAGAACTTTGCCTTGTAAAGTTTTTTTTGCATAATCTTTTTCGTTTAAAAAGTTTAAATAATTTTTTTGATTTTCATTTTTGGACAACTTTTGAGATTCGTCTTTTGAAGTTTCATTCTTTGTTGAAGCAAAAAAAACAAAAGTTGAAAATGTTAAAATAAATAAAAATGATAAAGTTTTTTTCATAGCAATTAATTAATACTCAAAAGAAAAAATATTTTTGATTTTTTCAGCAATTTGCGAACTGTTTTGTTTGTAAACTGGCTGATTAATCAAAACTATTATAGAGGTTTTTGTCTTATGATTAAATACATTATACGAATTAAAAACGCAAGTATTTCCAGCGTGTAAAACGGAATTTGAGTTTTTGATTAATCCGTAGCTGTAGTTTTTTTCTGAAATGATTTTTTTGTAAGATTTTTTCTTAATTACTTTTCCTTCAGAAAGTTGTAAATTCCATTTTAATAAATCAATTACATTTGAATTTACATCTCCGCAACCAATTGCAAAATCTTCTGGAAAAGAATAATAGTGATTTTTATAATCATAGCCTTTTGCTGTTGTTTCTTGGAAATTGCAGTTTGTGTGGGTCATCCCGCAAGGTGAAAAAATATATTTTTTCATGTAATCTTTGTAAGACATTCCAGAAACCTGCTCTAAGATTTTTGCTAAAAGATAATAATCAGTATTACAATAGAAAAAAGTTGTATCTGGGGTAGTTAAAGTTTGAGTTTGGCCCAAATAATCAACAACAATATTTTTTTCAACAGGTTGATTGTTGTATTCTTGTTTTTCAATTTTGTTTGCAATTTCTTTTGGAAAAAAATCAGAAGCAGCGTTTATGTAATCGTATAATCCAGACCTCATATTAATTAGCATTCCAACTGTAATGTTTTTTCCGTGTTCAAAATTTGGGAAAAATTTATCTATTGTTGTGTCTGGGGAAAGTTTCTTTTTTTCAATAAGTTGCATGATTGCAGCCCCAGTCATTTGTTTTGTGATGGAGCCAATTTCGTAAGTAGTGTTGATTGAATTTTCAGGACTTTCTTTATCATTTTTATCTGAAAGTCCAAATCCTTTTGCGTAAATAATATCTTTGTTTTGGGCAACTAGAATTGTTCCTTGAAAGTTGCAGTTTACAAGGTATTCTTCTGCTTGTGCAATTTGTTCTGCAAAATTTTCGTTTTTAATACAATCTTCGTCAATCTTCATTTTTTTTACAGAAGAACATGAAGATAACGCAATTAGTGAAATAAAACTAATAATTTTCCAAAAAAATTGAATACCTTGTAAACGTTTCAAAACTCAACTCCAAAGATTAATTATTTTTGTTGATAATCTTTGTTTCGTATTTTCCTGTTGCAATTTCTGTGTAGCGAACAAACAAAGAAACTTTGTTTTCTGAATCTAATGCATTCCAGATTTCTGAAGAAAGTTCGTCGATGTTGCCGTTAAGATCTAATTTTACTGGTTCCCCTTGGAAACTTGGAAGTGGATTTCCGTCTTCCATGTATGTGTGAATGTAGTGACCTTTTCCTGCCACAGGATTATCGTAAGTGAATGTAAAACGCAATGTGTTATCTGGATTTCCTTCATCACTTTTTAAGATAGAAAGTGCATAATTGTATTTTCCGTCTTGGAAATCTAAAAGTGAAGAAATGCGTGGTGTGTAGTTTGGAGCGTCGTGTTCATATTTTCTTGAACGAAGGGATTGTTCAAATGTTAAACCTTTTGAAAGTCCTTCGTAAATTGTGTCTGTTTGGTCTCCATTTGTAACAATTAATTTATTATCCAAAAGTCTAACAGCTGCGTAAATGATTAAACTTGGGTCTCCAGCAATTAATGTTGGGTCAAAAGCCTTAGTTTTTACAACTTCGCTATTGTTTTCGTTTTCTACAACAAAGATTCTGTTGCGGCTTCCTGCACTACGTCCCATTGTCCAATAAGCACTAATTGCGTATTTTCCACAAGGGCTAAGACCTGCAATAATACCTCTACCAGGATAAGAAGTTCTGCTTAATTCTTCTTTTAAATTCATTTTTTATATACCTCTTTTTAATAATAATTCTTTTCTTGTAAAAGTAGATTTTCGAATTCAATTTGATACAATGGTTTTTCAAAATAAAATCCTTGACCAAATTTACATCCAATTTTTTTAAGGTGAGAAAGATGTTCTGAAGTTTCAATTCCTTGTGCTATAACCTTGATATTTAATTCTTTTGTAATTGCCAACAATGCTTTTGTAAAAATTAAATTCACTTTGTTTTTCAAAAGCAATTGATTTACAACTTCTCTGTTGATTTTTAAAGTGTCAAAATGGAAAGAACTTAGCAAAGAAAGTGATGCAGTTTTTGTTCCAAATTTATCAAGGCAGATTTTTACCCCAAATTTTGACATTGTATTTATGAATCTTTCAAGTCTTGGGTACAATTTGGAATCTCTAAGTTCTGGAATTTCAATTTCAATAAACGAAGGTTTTATGTTGTGCAAATTGATTATTTCTATTATGTCAGATTCAAGATTATCGTAATAGAAATCGAATTGAGAAATATTGAAAGAAATTGGAACAATAGGAATTCCTTTTTTTATCCAAGTTTTAATATCAACACAAATTTTATTTAATACGAACAAATCAAGTTTGTAAGTTAATCCTTCTGTTTCTAAGTGAGGAAGAAATTCTTCTGGAAGTAAAAGTTTTTCTTTTTGCCATCTAGAAAGTGCTTCTGCTCCAAAAATCTTTTTAGTGGTTAAATCAATTTTTGGTTGATAGAATACAGAAATTTCATTATTGTCCAATGCATTAAGAAATGAACTAGAAATCTTTTTTGCTTCAAATAATTTTTCGTTTAAATCTTGGTCAAACAAAACTGTGTCATTTTGCATTGATTTTTTTGACATTCCCAGTGCAAAAGAAGCGTTTGAAAGAGCAAGTGAAAAAGGAATTCCAGGTTGAATATCATAAACTCCGGCTCTTGTTGCAATAGAAACGTTTTGCATAATCCCGTTGGAATCAACAGGAATTAAAATATTTGATGTAAATTTAAAGTATTCTGGTAAATTTTCTGATTTGATTAATGTTACAAAGTTGTCGCCACCAAGATGAGCAAAAAATCCTTTATTTTTTAAGAAATTTATTGTCATCATTGTGTAAACTCGCAACATGTAATTTACGTTTTTTTCACCGTGTAATAAGTTATAAAATCTTAGGTTTTTGATATTTAAAAAGATAACTGTGTATAAGCTTAATTCGTTGTGTTCAAAAAGAAGATCTCCAATGGTGTGAAGACCTTGTAGATTTTTTGCGCCAGTATAAAAATCTGTTTCTTGGTAAGAAATCATTGAAGAAAAAAATTGAGAACGTTCTGTTAAGATGTAAATTGTTTGGAAAATAAAAACGATATCTGAAATTTCTTCTTCTGTCCAAGTTGAGTTTAAAGAAGGGCAAGCAGAGAATTTAATGCTGCCCATATTTGTAGATAAAAACTGTTTGCTTAATGGTTGTTCGTTGTAGCCTTGTGGATTTTTGTAAAGGACAACTTTTACTTTAGAATCTTTTTCATCTAAAGTAGGGGAATGAAACTCAGTTGTAATTTCCATAAAACCAAGTTTCAATTCTTCAGCAAAGTTAACTAACTCATCAGAAACAAGCCTTAAAGTTGTTTCTGGTGAGTTTTTAATACTATGTAAATTGTTAACAAATGTTTTTATGCTTTTGTTATTTATCATATATTTTCTACTTGATTATGTTGAGACTCCAAAATTTCCATAACTTTATCTACTGTTTTTTGTTTAGGGTCTTCGTCATCTTCAGGTAAAGCAGATAAAACTTCATTTCTAAATTCTTTACAATTGATAACTGGGCTTGCTGTTAAAGTAATAACGTCTTGTTCAACAATATCTGCAAGCATGTCATCTGGGTTTTCTGGATTGATTCTTAAACAGTTTCCGTTAATAGAAACTAAAATCATGCAATCAAAAAGTCTAAGATAACTGTCAATTTCGCGTAAACCACGTTTTGTTTCTAGTTTTCCAGGACGATATCTTGTTCCGCTTGGGAATACTAAAATTGCTTGTCCTCGTTTTTTACAAGAATCCATTGCGCGCATTGCTGCAAAGTTGATTTTTCTAGCACGTTGAGCTTCTGCAATTTTTTCTTCTTCTGAAATTTCTTTTTCTTCAACAGCAGACAAACTTCTTGTTGGATAAATAACAACGCGAGTAAATCCTTCTGTGAATGCTCTAACAGAAACGCTTGCTTCGTTTAATTTCATTCCGGCAACAGCTACAATTCTTGAAGCCAAATCAATTGACCAAGGTTCGCCGTGTTTTTCTAGTAAATACAAGATTCCAGGTAAATCAAGATTTGTGTAGTGTTCCATCAAAATTAAACCAGATTTACCTTCTTTTGTGATTGCATCGTAAAATGCTTTAAAATTTTCTACATTTCGCAAACCAGATTCTGGAAGAAAGTTATCATCAAGAATCTTTTTCATATATTTACGAGTTTCTAAATTTGCTTCTTCGTAAACTTGAGTTTCATCAATTTTTGCTGCGGCTTTTGAAAGTTTAGCCATTTCTGAAAATACGTTTCCGTATGCTTCTTTTAATTGTTTTCCCATAGTATGTAAATTATAACCTATTTTCTTAATTTTGTGAATTATGTTATACTTTATCTATGAAAGTTAATCATCTTCTTTTTGATTTATACAACACACTTTATCCTTCTTCTTCGGCAATGGATAAAGGAATTACAACAAGAATGCTTGAATGTG
>JAGARY010000386.1 GCA_017622055.1 Treponema sp.
AGAAGTTGGTGCCAACGAAACAATTCTATTATAAACTTTTTTTTGCCCCGAACTGTCACCGTTTTTTACATCACTTTTTTTACAGCCCGAAAAAATCAAAATACTAAACAACAAACAAACTTTTACAATATTTTTAATCATATTTTTAGAATATCAGCTTTAAGCACAAAAAAAAAGACCGCATCCACAAATTCATCCGAACTTATGAACACAGTCTTTCTTTTTTATAAGGGCGACTTTTTGATTGTTCCTCGCAAGCTCGTCACAATCAAAAAACAGGTCTTTCGCACTTCGCCTATTCGGCTCATTCCTCCACTTCGTTTCGGAACTGCCTGCGGCAGGTGCTACACCCCTTGTCGCATTCCAAAATTATTCGCCGTAAGCGTTATATTCTTTTTTAGAATCGTAAGTTCCTTTACGATATTCACCAGTAATACTTGGAATTTTCATTTTCATACCAGGGTGAATAAGGTTTGGATCTTCTGGTTTTGGCATTTTGTCTTTGTTTGCTTGGTACAAGTTTTCCCAAAGCAATGGATTGTTATAAACATAATGACGTCCAGAAATATTCCAGTAACAGTCTTTTGTTTCTGCCCAAGGGCGAACAATATAGAATTCTGGAAGTGGAGTTGTTTCAACAATTCCGTCCAAAGCTGCCAAAGCTTGCTTTGCAAAATCAGAGGCTTTTGGATAATCTTCTTCTCCAAAAGAAGCATCTGCATTTTCAATATTTTCTTTACCAGCTGAATAAGCCATAGGATAAATATTTGGAGCATCTACTTTTTCTGCCCAAGCAAGTTTATTTTTTGCAAGTTTAATATTATCTTCTGCATCTTTTCTTGCAAGCATCATTTCTGTATATTCTCTAGACAAAATTGCGTTTTCTTCTGCAAGTTTTGAATATTCAACAGATTCTTCATAATGACCAGCATCCAAAGCCATTTCTGCTTTTTTTGCATATTCGTTAGCAAGTTTTTGGTAAGTATTGTTTGTATAACTTACCGCAAAAACTGACATTATTACACTAAATAATAAAACACTAGTAAATAACTTTTTCATTATTCTGCCTCCGAAAGTTCATCTTCTATGATTTCATCTTCAATAGGTTCAAGATTTTCTGTTGATTCAGATTCTACAACTTCTTGATTTTCTTCTGTTATTTCTTCAGAAACTTCATATCCTTCAAGTTCTTCATCTGCTAAAGTTTCTTCAAATTCAACAACTTCAACTTCTTCATATTTTGTTTCTTCAAGAAGAACTGCATCAGCTTCTTCAATTCCTTCTACAGGTTCGCTAATTGGAGCTTGAACGTCTGCATCTGAAGCAAAGTTTTTACTTTCTTCAACGCGTTTTTTTGCTTCTTCCATAATTCTAAGAGCTTCTGCACGTTTTTCAGATACTTCTACAAAAAGTTTTTCAAATTCGTCTTTTGCAACACCATAGTGATTATAAGCACTTTCTGGGTTTTGCATTGAATATGCTGAATCACCAGCAGCAAATTCATCAGCAGCAACTTTATAACGTTCTTTTTGAGAAACACTTGCTTTTACACTATCAGCATCTTTTTTTGCATCTAATGCAAATTCGCGTTCCTTTTGAGCAATCAACTTATATGCAATCATGTAAACTTTGTTAAACTTTACATAAACATTATGGGCTGTTTCTACAACACTTGCATCAAATTGATCTGCTTCAAATGCTTTTTCCACAGAAGTCAACAATTCAACACCTTCGTTATAAGTGCTTTGAGCATAAGTCATAAGTTCTTCTGCATCAATTTTTTCTTTTACAGATTTTGCTTTTGCATAATCAGCCAATACAAAATAACGAGTTTCTAAATCTGAACATTCAGCACTAAGATCTTTTCCTTCTGAATTATCTTTTAATGCTTGATATAATTCTTCTAGTTTTGCAAATAATTCAGGAGCATAGTTATCTGCACCAGCTTCAATTGCTAATGCTCTAGCGTCATCAACTTTTTTGATAGAACTCTCGTTATCAACTACTTCTGGTTCCTTTTCTTCAACAACAACTTCTTCAGTTACAACAGGAGCCTCTGGTTCAGTTGTTGCTTCAGGTTCAGGCTTTGATCCACAAGAAATAAACAACAATCCAACTGAAAATAAAACTGCCAATAAGGTAACTTTTTTCATAATAACCTCACTTTAAACTTTACTATTTTCCATTTTACTATAAAAATATTATTAGAACAATTGCAAAATACTGAATATAGGAGAATTTTATGGCAGATGACTTTACTTTTGAAATCCAAAATCACCTTGGAGCAATTTCAGAAACAAAAGGTGGATGGAAAACAGAATTAAATATTGTTTCTTGGGGTGGTAGACCTGGAAAATATGATTTAAGAAGTTGGGCTCCAGACAAACAAAAAATGGGAAAAGGTATTACTTTTACAAAAGAAGAACTGATTGCATTAAGAGATTTACTAAATTCTTTGGACTTGAACAACTAAAATTCTTCTTTATCAATACTATTAATTGAGGCACCTTTTTTCATAATAATTTGATAAACAAGAATATCAAACATCACATTCTCTGCACTTGAACTTCCAGTTCGTAAGTCTGTTAATATAGTAGAAATGTTTGCTAAAATTGCAGCGGCTTGTCCCAAAGTCCAAACTTTAGCTGCTCTTGCATATTGTTTTTGAATTGTAGCACCAGATAATCCGTGGATTTTTAATTCTGTTTTATCAACATAATCAGATTTTTGATGAAGTTTGTGCCAAATAACTAATTTTCTAAAGCAAGAAGCCAAGCCCGCAGCAAAACTCATTGCAAAATTATCATCATTTGCTTTTATGCTTTGTAAAATTTCAATAGAATTTTCGAATCGTTTTTCAACTGGAAGATTTGTATTACACATTTGATTGAACAAAGTAAATACAGATTCTTCTCTAGAGTGAGTTAAAATTGAATCGACATCATCTTCTGTAATTTCATGACTTTTTTCAAAACATACAAAAAATCTGGAACATTCACGTTTTAAAGCTTCTGTATTATTTTCAACTAAATCTAAAACTAACTGAGCAGCATCTTTTGTAATTAAATACCCATTTTTACTAAAATAATTTATTACCCAAGGAAGTTTTTCATTTTCAAACATTTCCCAAAACTTTTGTCTGTTTTGTTTTGTGTCTGGAACAATTTTTTCTAATTTTGAATCTACAGAAATTTCATCTGAAACAAGAACTAAAACCGCAGAACCATCCGCTGTTTCTAGCCAGTCAGAAATCATTTGAAGTTCATCTTTCTTTTTTAGAAGTTCCGCATTTTTACAAACAACAAAAACTCCATTGGAAAACAAAGTTCCGCTTTGCAAAATTGTCATCACTTGGCTAAAAGGGGTTTCGCACAAGTAAAAAAGATGTTCATCAATATCGCCAACTTTTTTTACAAGTGCTTTTTTAACAGAGTCTACTGCATCATTTCTTTTTCCGAATTCTGGACCAGTAAATAAATAGATTGGAGCTTCCATAAAAATCCAAAACTTAGTATGTTCTTACAATGCTAGAAAGAATTCCTACAATTCTAACATCCTGACAATAAATAGCTTGAAAATCTGGATTTTCAGGTTGCAATTTTACACGATTTGCTTCTTTGTAATAACGTTTTAAAGTTATTGCATCATCAATTACAGCAACAATGATTTGACCATCTACTGCTGTGCTTGCTTGTTCAATTACTGCCAAATCTCCATCAAGAATTCCCGCATTTTGCATACTTAATCCACGAACTCTTAATGCAAAATAACTTTTTCCTGGACGAACAAATGGTTCTGTTAATGTTACGTATCCGTCAAGGTTTTCTTCACTTAGCAAAGGTTTTCCAGCAGCAACAGTTCCCAACAAAGGAATTTTTCCAACAAAAAGTTTGTTTTCTTTTTCTCTGCAATCTGAAATAACCCTAATTGAACGAGCTCTTTTTTCACATTGTGATAAATATCCTTTTTTTTGGAGGGCTGCAATTCTATCTTGTACAGCACGTAAGGAAATATTAAATTTTTCACTCATTTCCCTTACAGTTGGTGGAAAATCATTTTCTTCTGTAAATTGAGAAATATAATTCAATGTTTCTTTTTGACATTCTGTTAAAGTTTTCATTTAGCAACCTCCATAAAAAAGTATTTACAAAATAAATTTAATTTTATTCTTCTTCAAACTTACTTTCAAACAACGCTTCAATTGCACTTGCAGCTTCAGATTCATCACTTCCTTCAACAATCATTTTCAAAGTTGTGTTGTATCCAGCGGCCATTGTAATAACACCCATAATAGATTTTGCATTTACAAGAGCATCATCACGCCCAATTGAAATTTCACTTTCAAATTTGTTTGCAGTCTGTGCAATAATTGCTGCCGGTCTTGCGTGAATTCCAGCACGATTTTTTACAGTAAGCATTTTTTCAATCATCTTCTTTTTCCTTTAACTTTCACATTAAAACATTAATATGAATCGTTATTTTCATAATAAGTAGCTTGTGCTTCACCAGTTTCAATCCATTTAAGAACGTTCTGATTAAAATCACGAGCTGAATTATATCCCATTTTCTTGAGACGTTCATTCATAGAAGCCGCCTCAATAATAATTGGCAAGTTACGTCCTGGTTTTACAGGAATTGTAATGACAGGAACTTTTACTCCAAGAAGTTCTTTGTATTCTTGATCTGTTCCAAGTCTGTCATAAGCTTTGTTTGAATCCCAATTGTCAAGATGAACAATCAACTGAACTTCTTTTTGATCACGAACTGCAGCAACACCATAAAGTTGCGAAATATTAATAATACCAAGTCCTCTAATTTCCATGTGGTGGCTAATCAGTGTATTTGCCCCACGACCTAAAAGAGTATTACCGTTTACACAACGAATTTCAACAATATCATCTGCTACAAGACGATGCCCACGTTCAATTAATTCAAGAGCAGTTTCACTTTTTCCAACACCAGAATGCCCCGTAAGCAAAATTCCAATACCGTAAACTTCTACCAAAACTCCATGCATTGTTTGGTGAGGAGAAAAGACATTGTGAAGAATACGAGTTAAACGACTTGTAAATTCTGTAGATGATAATTCAGTTTGCAAAATAGGACAGCAATTTTGTTCGGCAAGTTGTCTAAATTCTTCTGTTGGTTCAAGATTATATGCAAAAATACAACATGGTAAATTTGGCTTAAAAAAATCTTTTAATGAGTTAGATTTTTTTTCTTCATGCAAACGCTGTAAATACGCCGCTTCACCACGCCCAAATAATTGAACTCTTCTTTCAGCAAAGTTTTCATAAAAACCACAAAGTGCTAGACCAGGTCTGTTAATTTCAGGAACTGTAATTGCTCTTGGTAATCCACGTCTACCACCAATGCATTTTAAAAACAATGCATCATGACCAGATAATTCAAGGTCGAGCAAATCTAGAACTGTGAAGTTTTTTTCTGCCATACCGTCTACTATACACATTAACCGACAAATTATCAACATACATTCGAACAATAGATAGAAGATTTTATATTTTTTACTTGCAGTGAGTTTGATTTAAATATATACTTATTCTGTATTTACAAAATCTTAAAATTTGTCATTTTAAGGAGAATTTCATGGAATTCGACGCAAACTACACAGTACCAAAAATGATTAAAAACACTGCGGAAACATATCCGGAAGTGTATGCTCAGTACAAAAGACTCCCAAACAACGAATTTGAACCAATCACTTATAGAGATATGTTTCAAATTGCTTTAGATTTTGGAGCAGGTCTTGTAAGCATTGGAGTAAAAAAAGAAGACAAAATTGGTTTAATTTCAGACAACCGTGCAGAATGGCAACAAGCTGATATTGGAATTATGGCAATTGGAGCAATTGATGTTCCTCGTGGTTGTGATGCAACTATTATTGATTTGGAAAAAATTCTTTCAATTACAGAAGCAGAAATTGTAATTGCAGAAAATAACTCGCAAGTTCAAAAAATCCTTTCAATAAAAGAAAAATTACCTGCGCTTAAAAAGTTTATTTGTTTTGAAAGTGATATAAAACCAGAAACTTTTGATTTGGCAAAAGAAAACAATGTAGAAATTATTAATTTTTCTGAAATGCTAAAAATTGGTCAAAAGTGGCGCATTGAAAATAAAGGCAAAGTTGAAGAATTGCTAGAAGCAGGAACTGGTGAAGACGTTGCAACAATCATCTTTACTTCTGGTACAACAGGAGATCCAAAAGGTGTTGTTTTAACTCACAAAAATTTCCTTGCTCAACTTGATGAACTTCCAGAACGTATTTTTGTTAATCCTGGAGACAAAGCATTAAGTGTTCTTCCTATTTGGCACGTTTTTGAAAGAGAAGTTGAATACGTTATTATGATTCAAGCTGGTACAATTTGTTATTCAAAACCAGTTGGTTCTATTTTATTGGCAGATTTTAAGAAATTGAATCCTCATTTGCTTCCTGCAGTTCCTAGAGTTTTTGAAGCTGTTTATGACGGAATTCAAAAGAAAATGCGTAAAACTGGCGGAATTGTTCAAACTTTGTTTAATTTCTTTGTAAAAGTTGCAATTATTCACAAAAGAATGCAAAGAAAAATGTTTAAACAAAATGCATGTTTTAAGGCGTATAAACCTGTGTTCTGGTGGATTTTGTTTATTATTCCTTGGAGTTTAATGTGGCCACTTTACTGGCTTGGAGATTTAATTGTTTTAAGAAAAATTAAAGCAATGCTTGGAAATAACTTTAGAGCTGGTATTTCTGGTGGTGGAGCATATCCATTTAATATTGATGAATTCTTCTGGGCAATTGGTGTAAATATTGTTGAAGGTTATGGATTAACTGAAACTGCACCAGTTGTTTCTGTTCGTCCTTTGGCTGCTCCAATTTTTAGAACTATTGGTTCTCCAATTCGTGGAATTCAAGCAAGAATTGTTGATATGGACGGATACGTTTTGGGTCGTTGTAAAGAAGGTATTTTGCAGATTAAAGGTCCAACTGTAATGAAAGGATATTATAAACGTCCTGATTTAACAGAAAAAGTTATGACTGTTGATGGATGGCTTGATACTGGCGACTTAGCAATCTTTACAATCCACGACGAACTTCAAATTAAAGGAAGAATTAAAGATACTATTGTTTTGCGTGGTGGTGAAAATCTTGAACCATTACCAATTGAAATGAAACTTTCTGAATCTAGATTCATTAAGCAAGCTGTTGTTGTTGGTCAAGACAAACGTTATCTAGGTGCTTTAATTTTGGTTGATGAAGAAGAAGTAAAAAGTTATGCAGCAACAAACGGGCTTCAATTTGACACTTACGAAAATCTTTTACAATCAGAAGAAATTCAAAAATTGTACGAAGGCGAAATTGCAAATTTAGTTAATGCAAAAACTGGATTCAAAATGTTTGAAAGAGTTAATAAGTTCAGACTCATTACAAAACCATTTGAAGTGGGCGTAGAACTTTCTGCAAAACAAGAAATTATGAGATTCAGACTTGCTGAAATATACAAAAAAGAAATTGATTCTATGTTTGTAGAAGAATAAAAATGATTTTGTGGGGACTGTTAAAAAAAAGATTGTCGTAAAAAATCCTCGTGTCAAGCACGAGGACGACAATGACATTTTAAACTTTTTAGACATCCCCTAAATCTATGTGCTTATCTTTTATCTTAAATAAGACAATATGTTGTGCAAACCTTTTGCAGAAACGTGGATTTAGCTGCAAAATGGAATAAGAAAAAAAATAAACCAAAAGAGCATTACCAAAAATGCAAAAGGAGCACAACATGGAAAGTATAGTTTATGTAGGGATGGA
>JAGARY010000387.1 GCA_017622055.1 Treponema sp.
AAAATCAAATTATATTCCCGAAAAAGGAGATTTTGTTTGGCTTGATTTTGATCCACAAGCCGGACACGAACAAAAAGGACGAAGACCAGCCATTTGTGTTTCTCAGAAAAAATATAATCAAAAAATTGGATTAGCCTTATTCTGTCCCATAACAAGCCACATAAAAGGATACCCTTTTGAAATTGTATTGGAGAATCATTCAATAAATGGTTGTATTTTAAGCGACCAAATTAAAAATCTTGATTTTAGACAAAGGAATTGTGAGTTTATAGAAAAATCAACAGACGACGAAATAAATTCCGTTGTAGAAAATATTAAATTATTAATAGAATAAAATAACATAGCGTTTTTTTGCAAAAACATAACAGACAAAAAAAGAGTAGCAAAGGATTATCACCCTGCTACTCTTTTTTTTTACTTTGTTATTAATTATTTTACGACAATGATTTGTTTAAGTTTTGTACCAGAGGCAAGTTGTGTATATTGTCTTGTTTTTACATCAATTTTTACAGTTTGAATTTCTGTACCTTTACTTAAACAACAGTAAAGATTTTGACCACCTACAGTATAAGAAATAACTTCAAAAGTAGTATTATTTGGCATATTATAGAACATATCTTCAATACTAGAAGCAGTTGGATCTAAACGTAAAATTTTGTGTGCACCAACTTCTTCACCAGAAGCATTTACAATTGCATTTTGGAAATAGAAAACTCCATTGTGAACTAAAGTTGAAGCAACTTTTAATTCGCTTTCATAATCAATGTCCAAAAATTTTCCAACAGGATTTGCATTTTCGTCAATTAACATAACTAGTTTTCCGTTGTTATTACGGTCTGATGCATACAAAGTTTGGCCTACTAATGTAAAGTTTTCTAAACTCCAATAATTAATTGAATAATCATTATTTCCATTGTTTAAACTATATACAGGAGTATCTGTATCAGGAATGAAACAAGTGTATGTTAGAAACTCCCAACCATATTTACAAATTGCGTCACCAAATAACTGTCTCTTTTCTTTTGTGTCTAAAAATTCAATTGCTGCTTCATTTTTTTCTGTTGTATACAAAACTTTTAGATTTTCATATTCGCAATCTTCAAAAAAATCTAATGAAAAATCAATAGCGTCTTTTCTACAACACTCAGCAAATTTTGCTAAAACCTTTTCTGCATCTACAGTACCGTCTTCTTTCAAGAAATCAGATTTCCAAACATATTGCATGTCAATATACTCGCTTGTAATCCATCCTGTAAAGTCTGCACTGGTGTCAAAATATCCAATTTCTGTGGTCAAAAACAATTCTTTATTAATTTTTTCACCTGTTTCTTTATTATATAATACATCAGCAAAGAAGTTATTATCATAATCATTATAAAGATTTTGCATATATCTTTCTGAGCTAGATAAATCACATAATAATTTTAACAAATCTTTTTCAACTAGTGCTTTAACTAATTCAACATCAGATAATCCCTTTGTTTCTGTAGCAAGTTTTTCAAAACCAGGAACATTTGCAAACTCATCAAAACGAATTTCATATTCTTTTGAAGCATCAAAATAATTATACACCCATCCCAATTCTTCATCATAATATTCTGTCCTTCCAGATTTAAAATTTTCATTAGCTCTTGCATATAAATATTTTACAATTTCATCATACTTAACTGTAATTTTGTCCGCAGGATCTATAAAATAATAATTTTTATAATCATATAATTCTGAACTTTCTAAATCATATGCACTGGCCATACCATTCACATGATACTCATAATACCAATTGCTATCCATTAAGAAAGTATCCCACCAGAATGATCCACTATAATTATTATTGTTATTATTTTCACCAAGAATTAATTCTTTACTTTCTTGGTTGTATGTTCCATTTTTGTAAGGAATTCTATATAGACCACCATCAATTGTATAATAAACATTTTTTGAAACTTCATCATAAACCCATTGATATAACCATTTTGAACCAGTTGAATCATAAAATAAGTTTACAGGATTATTAGCATCAGAAACTGGTATTGCTCTTAAATAGTTTGTAGAACTTCCACTAGAGTTCCATCTATTTGCTTTTGCAAAAATCCAGTTTCCATCTGTACTAACATAAAATTGTTCATAACTAACGTTTGGAACTTGTGGAGTTAATTGTTTTGACTCTTTTTTCTTTGGGTCAAATTTGTAAATCATACTAGTAGATGAATTTCCTGCACTTTCCCAAACTTGGTAATACATATTTCCTTGTCCATCAAATTTAATTGGACTATCTTGATTTCCATTATTGCACAAATCTTTCCATGAACCATCTTCTGTTGCCAAAACATCTACATAAGAACCATTTTCATACACACATAAAAGACGTCTAAGAGTTACATAATTGCCCCATTCTTCAGTCCATGTATTGCCCCATTCATCTGTTCTTTCTACAGGTTCATACCACCCAGACGAAGATTCAAAAACAATATAGATTTCTTTTGAATTTTGTGCTGGAGACTGAGTAACAAAAGATACTGGTGAAAGACTTGCCCCTTCTGGAACATTAATAAAGTTTTCTACAGTACCATCTTCCAATAATTTAACAAGCATTCCTTCAGAAACTGTAGAACGTGCTGCACTTCTTGTTGCAGTTGTTTCATCTGCAATAGCAAGACTTGTTAAATCGCTAATATTAAAGGAAACACCTTTAATACTTTCAGATTCTGTTTTTTCTTCCTCTGTTTTTTCTTCCTCTGTTTTTTCTTCCTCTGTTTTTGCTTGCTCTGATTCTTCTAGCACTGGGCTATTACCATTTGCACAAGAAAACAATCCGCCTAAGAAAAAACTCACTCCTAAAATAAAGAGTATTTTTTTAACCTTCATAAAATCCTCCGTGGTTAAAAAAAAAGACCCACAAAGGGCGTTTTAAAACGCCCTTTGTGGGTCTTTTTTTGAGTAATTATTATAC
>JAGARY010000003.1 GCA_017622055.1 Treponema sp.
GAAGATGCATATTTTTCTGGTGGAAAACTTGGTGCTTTAATTGAATTAAGAGATGTAGATGTTCATCAAGAAATTCAATCATTAAACACAATGGCAATGAACTTTAGTGATTTAGTAAATGATGTTCATAAAAATGCTGTTGGTGCAAACAAAGTAACAGGTTTAGATTTCTTTGTTCAACATCCATTTGTAGAAAATGCAAACGGTAATTTTGACAGAAATGGAGATGGAGAATTAGATACATCTTACATTTTTAGATTTACAGGAACAAACCAATTAACTAATGAACAACAAATTGGTTTTGACGGAGTTATGCGTCTTTCTTCTACAGACGGAATTGTAGAAATTCCATATTATCACACAGATACTGTAGAAACAGTGATTAATAGAATTAACGACAGTAATAGCGAAGTAAAAGCTTATTTAGACAGAAATAATCACTTGGTATTAAAAGGAACAACTGCACAAGATGCAGATAATCCAGATTTTGTAATTCGTCATGTTGAAGATTCTGGATATTTCTTAAACGGATATTCAGGAATTCTTGCAGCAAACGGTGAAGAAGGAGCTTACGATTTTGCACAAGTTGATGCTGTAAACGCTTTGGCAGATAATAGTCAATTTTCTGTTTCTCCAGTTACAAATCCAGCAGCTTATATTCGTGTAAATGAAGTGATTGAAAATGATGTTATGAATGTTGCAGCAGGTTATATTGATCATTCTGGAAATGCAAATACAGGTGATGGTCGAGCAGCAGTAGAAATTGCTTCAATTCGTAATTCAAGCGTTATGATTGGAACAATGCGCACATTAGATGATTACTTTGCAGATTCAGTTACAAACGTGGCATTAAAAGGTGAACAAGCTCAAAATAATCTTTTGAGTCAAGCTTCAATCATGGAAGATTTAAGATCTATGAGAGATTCAATTAGTGGTGTAAACATTGATGAAGAACTTGCAGAAATTATGAAATTCCAACACGGATACAATGCAGCTGCAAAATTTGTAAATGTTTGGGACAGTTTGCTCGATACTATAATTAATAGACTTGGTGTTTAATTAGTTAATAAATTGATAAAAGATAAATGAGGATAAATTATGAGAAGAATTAGTAGTCAAATGCATAATATGGATACTCAAAGCAATTTAAGATTGCAAGAATTCAGATTAAACAAAGCAAATAATCAAATTGGAAGCCAACAACGTATTCAGCAACTTCGTGACGACCCAATTGCTGCTGGCCATTTAGTTCGCTATCAATCATATTTATCTCGTGTTAATCAATTTGAAAAAAATGCCCTAACTTTAAGTGATCAATTTTCTTTAAGAGAAGGGTACATGGACGATTCGTTGCAAATTATGCAGAGAGTTCGTGAACTTGCAGTAACTGGAGCAAACGGTATTTATAATAAAGAAGATTTAAAAAATATGGCTACAGAAGTTGATGAACTTTTAAAAGCCTTAGTTCAAAATGCAAATGCTGTTAGTGCAGACGGAAATTCTATTTTTGCTGGAACAAATACAAAGGCAACTGCTTTTGATATTGAAATGGGCAATGTAGAAGGTTCTGGAGTTCCATTAATTCAAAATGTAAAATACAACGGAAACATTACAGTAAATCAAGTTGAAGTTGATGAAAATAAATATTTAATTAATGATAACGCAGGAAACAGAACTTTCTGGGCAGAAAATCAACAGATTTTTGGAGCAAGAGATGCTTCTGCTTGGCAAGCAAGTTCTGATGGTGTTATTTCTGTTGATGGTGTTGAAATTCAGATTTCCCAAGGAGATAACATTTATTCATTAGTTTCAAAAATTAATGATAGTAGTGCTGCTGTAAAAGCAAGTGTTGATCCAATTAGAAAAAGTTTGAATCTTGCTACAACAGATGCTCGCCAACTTTGGATTCAAGACGTAAACGGAAATGTGTTAAATGAACTTGGAATGGTAAAAGATTCAAGTCAAAAACCTCCATACAATTTGGAAACTGGTGTTAGAGTTTCTGGAGGTTCATTATTTGATACTGTAATTGCTTTTAGAAACGCTTTACTTTCTGGAGATCAAGAATCAATTGGTGGACGTGTTTTAGGAAGCCTTGATATGGGAATAAATAATCTTGTAACTCGTCTTGCAAAATCTGGAAGTGAATATGAACGAGCACAATTAAATGCTGCTAGAAGTTCAAAACTTGCCTTAGATGTAACTCAAATGGTAAGTAGAGAAGGTGATTTAGATTTTACACAAGCAGTTACAGATATGAAAATGTTAGATTATGCAAACCAAGCAACTCTAAGCCAAGCCGGAAAAATGTATAATTCAACATTATTAAATTATATGAGATAGTATAAAAGATTGCTGAGGGTAAAATGGAAATTATAACAAAAGACAATAAAAAAATAGATGTTTCGGAGGATAGAATTTTAACAATTCCAGAAGGTTTGTTAGGATTTGAAGAATATACAAAATATGCATTGTATGAATCTGAATTTGAACCTTTTTTGTGGCTTCAATCAATTGAAAATCAAAAACTTGCATTTTTAATAATTGATCCATTTTTAATTTGTTCAGATTATGAAACTGATATTGATGATGAAACTTTGGCTAAAATTGAAATTTCTAAGCCAGAAGAAATTATCATTATGACAATTGTTACAATTCCAATTGACGGTTCTCCAATTACAGCCAACTTTCAAGGGCCTTTGGTAATCAAC
>JAGARY010000388.1 GCA_017622055.1 Treponema sp.
AATTATTAATATTAATAGTGATAAGCAAAGTCCAATTTTAAAGCAATGCAAAAAGTTGGAAGAATATTCTTTATTAATTGACTACATCAGAGAAAGCAAAAAACAGAATCCCAAAGCACCGTTAGAACAGGCAATTAATAAAGCATTACAGAATGGTGTTTTAAGTGAATATTTAAAACGCAAATCCACGGAGATTAAAAATATGTTAATTGCCGAATACAGTTACGAAACAGACATAAAAGTTCAACGCAGAGAAGCTTACAGGGAAGGTCTTGCAGAAGGAATTGAGCAAGGAATAGAAAAAGGAATAGAGCAAGGGATTGAACAAGGGATTGAACAAGGTGCTGAACGAAAAGCTATTGAAACTGCTAGAAAATTCTTACAAGAAGGTCTTCCTGTAGAACAAATTGCTAGATGTACTGATTTGCCGTTAGAAAAGGTGCAGGAACTAGCAAACGCTTAATTTAATAAAAAAAGGAACCATTTTACAAAATGAAATATTTGATTTGTTCTGACATTCACGGGTCTTTTGAGGCTTGCAAAAAAATTATTTCTCAATTTGAATCTTTTAATTGCGATAAACTCATCATTTTGGGAGACACTTTGTACCACGGACCAAGAAATCCGTTGCCGGAAGGTCATAATCCAAAGGCGGTGGTTGAACTACTAAATAAGTATGCAGACAAAATAATTGCATGTCGAGGAAACTGCGATGCGGAAGTTGATCAAATGGTTTTACAATTTCAAACAATGGCAGATTATGTTCAAATAATCGAAGATAACGTTACTTTATTTTGTACTCATGGTCATGTTTACGCACCAATTCTTTCTTCGGGAACAATTCCTGCTGGATGTGAAACGGCTTCTAAAAAAATCATCATAGAAAATCCTGCAATTTGTTTTTACGGACACACTCACGTTTCTGTTTTGGAAAAATCAGAAGATTACGTTGTTTGTAATCCTGGATCTCCAAGTCTTCCAAAAATGGAAACTGCACCAGGCTTTGCAATTTATCAAAACAAAAAAATCACTCTGTATACTCTTGCTGGGGAAGAAATTAAAAATAAACATCTATAATTTTTCTGTGTTTGCAAAGGGCTCAACTCCTAACATAGTTTATTTACAAACCAATTTTTACGCCAACATGTCCCATAAATCTTGAAAAGCCTTCATCATTTATAAATGAACCAAGTGGGAAGTAAGCTCCAATTACAGGGCCCAATTTCATTTTGTTTGTAATATCAAAAAGCCAGGATAATTCGGCTGTTATGTAAAATAAGCGACCTTTGCTAATGTAATATTCTTGTATTTTTGCAACATCTAATTCTGCAGAACCACTTGTTCCAAAGTCAGTTGGTGAAACTCCTGCAGAAATTGCCGTTATTGGCAAAAGAATTCCTGCTCCTACAGAAAGTTGAATTTTGCTTTGTTTTAAGTATAAAGAAAAAGAGGCTGGAATGTTAAAAAATAAACAATAAGAAGTTGCTGTCCTGTTTTCTATTTCTGATGGAAGAGCCATTTCATTGTGCCACAAACTGTTAAGAATAAAAAAACTAACAGAAGGTTGAATTGCCAAAAATGTATAATTTGGCCAAGAAAATCCAATTGTAAAAGGAAACAAAATTGGAGAAGGAGCACTAACCAAAGGACTTTGTGTATTTACATAAATTGAAGAACTCATTTGAATGTTAAAATCAACTTGATTAAGAAATCCTTTAAAATCTTCTGGTTTTGTAAATTGTTTTCCAATAATAGTTTTTTGATTTCTTTCAGATTTTTCATTTTCTGTTAAAAGATAACTCTTTTTATTTTGTTGTTCATCACAAAAAAAGGGAGAAGATATAGAAAATAAAAAAAACAAAATCAAAAATTTCTTCATATTAAATTAATTTGTTATACAAAGTTTTGTCTAAATCAACAACCAAAAATCCTGAACGTTTAATTGAATAAAAATCAGTTTCTTCCCAGGCTGCGTACAAAGTTGAACCTGAAATTACAAAATCAGAATAAACGAATCCTCCTGGTAATTTTGGAAGACGAATTGCCACAGGTTTTCCTTCTCTAAGAATGTGTTTTCCAGGAAGTGCACCTTCTATAAATAATGTGCCATCTTCGAACAAAATGCAACTCCAACTTTCAGCCAAAATGCCTTTTGCCTTTAATTCTTTTTCTTTAAAAGTGGCAACTTGATTTTGATAGTTTCTTGGAGAAATACCACCAATATTTTTTAATTCAATAGAAAATGACTTAGAATTAGAAAATCCAGACAAAAGTTTTTTTATTCTTTCTGGTGCTTGTTCAAAATCTTTTTGAGCTTGAAGTTCTCTAAATTTTTCTACATTAGATTCTTCCACAGAAATACTTGCGCTTGCGTTTGATGGAGAAATTGAAAGCAGCGGAATATTTGGCTTCCATTGAATATAAGAAAAATTATTTTTGTAATTTGAAACACTTTTTATGCTACAGGTCCAGTTTTGCCCATCCCAGTAAAAATCTGTTACTTCACTGTTTTCTTCATTTGTAATGTTATTACAATTTATTATTGGATAAGAAATTTTTGTGTTTGTGTCAAACTGAACAAGAAATAAATGCAACGAATTATCGTTTTTGTAAGTTGCGTTTTGTATTGAATCATTAAAAAATGTGCTTTTATAAACCGAAAAAAGTGGAGTATCTTCATAAAACACAAGATTTCCAGCTGTTTTATCTGAAAACAAAGTGATATCTTTTGATAAATCAAATTTATTGTTTTGAAAACTAAGTATTCCAAGCCTGTTTACAACTGCAAATCCTTGAGTTTCTCCGTTTTTTGTATTCACAGAGTTTGCCGAACTAATACGAACTGCTTCTGTCCAAGGTACAGAAGGACATTGCGGAGCAAATTTTGGTTTTTCTACGGGAAAAAATCCATTTTCTGTAAAATAATACCAATTGTGATTTTGTGCTTTTACTTCTAAAGTTGGCACATTCACTGGAAGTTTGTTTGATTCCTTTTTACAAGAAACAAAAAATATTGATAATAAAAAAATACAATTTAAAATAAGAAATTTTGTTTTCATCATTCTTCCAAAAATATCGGCAAAGAAACCCTTGTAACTGAGACATTTTTTATAGAATCAAAAGAAAGAATTCCTAAGTGATTGTTGTCAATTAGCAAAGTATTTAACTCATTTTTTTGAACAGTTACAGATTTATTTTTTGCAATAAAATCATTTTCTGGCACATAAGATGAATAAATTGATTTTGCACTTTTTAGATTTTTAGGAAGTTCAATATTATAAACACCTTTTGGATTCAGCAACGAGGTTTTGAACTCTGCAAAAGAAAGATCGTCTAACAATTCTTGTAAATCAATTTGCCAAGGATTATAAAATACTTTTAAATCAGTTTCTTCTTGATTGTTTATTTTTAAAATAGAAGACGCTTTTTTTTCATCAATTGTATCTTGAAACTTTTTCCAATTAAATCGACTTATAAAATTATATAAGTAATCATCACTTAGATAAGTTTCTTTTTTACTATTCCACAACAATTTCATCACTGTTGCAGAAAACCCTTTTTCCCAAGTAAGTGAATTTTCTGTGTAAGGATAAATTGTTCCCGCTGGCTTAAAAAAAGTAAATTCATTTTCGGCTTTTTTTAGAATTGGAGTTGCCACAACGCATAATGGTTTATTTTTTTCACACTGAATTGTTATGATGTTAGAATCCCACAAAAATTCTTTTGATACGCCCTTTGAATAAATTTCCACTTTCCATTTTGAAATTTCAAGATTTTCTTCTTGAGTAGAATCAAAATGATAAAGTCCCAGAGAAGGCAAAGAAAATTCTAATTCTTCTGTTTTTAAAGAATCAAAATAACTTTGACAACTAGTAAAAAAGAAAAGACATAAAAACTGAATAAAAATTTTAATTATTTCCATACAGTTAAGATAGGCGAAAAATGTAAAAAATATGCAAGTTGAATGAAAAAAAATTACATTTATAATTTTATTAATATTTTTCTTGTTAATATAAAAATAAGTGTTATAATAAATTTACTACGAAATTGATATTTAAGAGGTGAAAATATGGAAAGAATGCAGTGTGATTGTTGTGGTCACGTTTACGATAAAGATGAAGGCGATGCAAAAAATAATGTTCCTGCAGGAACAGCATGGAAAGATGTGCCTGCAGATTATAAATGCCCAGAATGTGGTTCTGGAAAAGACACTTTCATTATCGAATAGTTTGATTAATTCAAAAACTTTAAATTAGTTTTGAATAATTTCGTAAAAGAGGTCAAGAGTTTTCGTTTGGAAACCCTTGACCTTTTTTTATGCTAAATAAAACTTGCAATGTAAATAAAAATGAAGACTAAAACGCAAATCATTTTTATTCCTGTTCCTAAAAGGAATCCTATAAAAGCTCCAAGGGCAGCCTTAAAAACTCCGTTCCAATTTCCTTGATTATTAATTAGTTCTCCAATAAGTGCTCCAAAAAATGGACCTGCAATAATTCCAATAGGACCAACAAAAAATCCTACAATAAGACCAATTGTTGAACCTGTAATTGCTTTTTTGCTTCCTCCAAAGTTTTTTGTCATCAGAACTGGAGCAAAATTATCTAAAATTGAAACTAAGATTGCAAAAACAGCTGTAATTACCAAGCAAAAAATTGAAATTTCATTGTAAGAAGAAAAATAACAAAGAAGTAAGCCTCCCCAAGCCAAAGGGGCACCAGGCAAAACTGGAACAAATGTTCCCAAAAATCCTACTACGAGCAAAATGCCAGCCAAAATTGTAAAAAACAAATCAATATTCATAAAACCACTTTACAAAAATTATTAATATAAAGTCAAGTTTTAAAATAAATCTATTTTTTCACCAAAAACAGATATTCTTTTACATGTATACTTCTGTTTTCAAGGTTGCGGGAACCTCTAAAAGTATTATAAGAACTTTCCAAAACTTGCACAGAGCCAACTTCTTCCAACAAAGCAATCATTTCGTCTTTTGAAATAAAGCCTTCGGAATTAAAAGAAATCAACAAATATTTTGCTCGCACATCTTTTACCAATTTTGAAAAGCTTTCTTTTGCAAATCTTTTTTTATTAAAAACAGACCGATTCCAATCTTTTGGAATTCCAGAAACTCTACTAATATTTTCTGTATCTGGCCTTTTGTAAGATGCCACAAGATTCAACATAAAATAATTTGAACCATAAGGATGTTGATTATATGGAGGATCAAAATATGCTAAATCAAAAGTGCCGTCTTCTGTTAATGAATACAAATCTTCATTATTAACAACCAAATTTGCATCTTCATTAAAAACTTTAAAAGGACATTCAAAATTACTAAAAACAGGATATGGCAATTCAATTTTTCCAAGAATTCGGCTCAAAGCATCACTGCCGTTTCCACCAAATTGACCAGTTTTTGTTTTTGAATTTTTGTAAAATCCTTTAAAAATTCCTGCGGTGTTGGCGTGAATAGAAACTTCAGAAAGCAACGGAGCAATAAAAAAGTGTTGCAAATCTAAAGGAACTTTTTCATTTATCACTTGACGGCAAATATCTATAAATGCAGCGTTTCTTGGTGTATAAAAACAGCGTTCCTCACGTTTTATATTTTTTTCAGATTTTGGTGCATAAAGTTCATACACAAATCCAGGAATTCCTTCATTTTTAGACAAAAAATCATTTAATCTTTTTTCAACTTCCTCACAAACAGATTTATGTAAGTCAGTCAGTTTTTTTTCCAATTCTTCATCAACATTTGAAAGATAACATTGACTTATTAAACAAGCATATTTTTCTAAATCATTTACAGTAACAGACGATGAATGTTGTTTTAAAAATCTAGAAACAATTCCACTGCCCGCAAATCCATCAAAAGTTGAAAGCTTATCTTTTTTTAATTCAGATTTTACAATCTTCACGCCTTCTTCAATAAATGGCAAAAGAGAACGCTTGTTTCCAATGTAAGTAATCAACTGTGAATGTAAATAATTCGGATTTTCTTCTTTCATTACACTAAACTAAATAAAATTGAATGGAGTTGCTTGGTAAACGTAGTAATTTAGCCAGTTTGTATAAAACAAGTGGGCTGTGCTTCTCCAATAACTTGTTGGCATTCTGTTTACATTGTTTGTTGGAAAATAATTTTTTGGCAAAGGAACTTTCATGCCTTTTTCTGTATCTCTATAATATTCTTCAGCCAAAGTCATAGTGTCATATTCCAAATGACCGGTCATAAAAATTTCCCGATTATCTTTTGATTTTATGATTGTAACTCCAGCTTCTGCCGATTCAGATAAAACAACCAAATCATCGCATTTTAGTACATCTTCTTTTTTTAAAGTTGTGTGTCTGCTTTGTGGAATTGGAAATGTGTCATCAAAACCACGAAGCAAAGGTTCCCCTTCCACACATCTTTCATTCATAAAAATTCCAGACATTTTTCTTTCTAAAGGATATTTTGGAACATTGTAATGATGATAAAGCCCCGCAAAAGAACCCCAGCAAACATACAAAGTTGAATAAACATTTTCTTTTGCGTAATCCATAATAATGCACCTCGTAAGATATATTTTTTAGAACTTTCTGGGTTCATTGTATG
>JAGARY010000389.1 GCA_017622055.1 Treponema sp.
TGATACGGCAAAAGCTCTTCATTCTCCTCTCCAAAGGTCTATGCCTTTATTAAAAATGGCGAACTGTTGCCTGGATTCCGCTGAATATCTTTCAGCTTATCACATAACCGCTTGTTCGTTTACTTTTTTATCATGCCTCCTTTATTTTATATGAACAAGTTTTGTTGAATTTGATTTTATACTAGATACGTTAGTACAATATACAGAATTTTTTGCTAAATTATAAATTGCATTTGCAGCTTGTTCATCAGAAGGTGATGATACCGAGTAAAAAATCCAATAGTTTGATTGTGTTGCATTTTTATCATACCAATTTCTTCCAATCATGTTATTATGTAAATCCATATTTGTTTCAAGACCGTTAGCATCATAACTGCCAGAACTAGTTTCATGCAAAGTTGTAAATTTTTCGGCCCATTCAATTCTTGATGATTTTGTTCCGCCTACATGTATACAAATTAATGCATTCCACAAAGAATGTCTAAAAGCATCTGAATATGTATTATGTCCGTTCATGTTTGGAAATTTGTTATTTTGATACGATGTTGCTATTTCAGTAGCATCTTTTGTTCCTATGATTTTAGTAGGATTCCAAAAAAGACACCAGAATTCTTCACTAGTCAGACTATAGTTGCTATATACAGTATCTAGAATTCCTCTCTGATTTGTATCTGATTCTAATAGATTAAATAATTCATATCTTTGTTGTTGTTCATAAATGTTAATTATAGTGTCGATATTTTCTTGTATTTCGGAATCAGTTAATTCTGGAAAGTCAGCTTTTATTATTGACATTGTTTTTTCTTTTTCATTTTCACAATTTAAACTTAAATCTGGATAGTTATTAGTTTTATCTACAATATTGATATAATGTGATAAGTCATCTAATGATAGATTTGATAATTCCGGATTTATATTAGAAATTGCTCTTGTTTTTGATATTATTAATGATTTATAGTCATCAATGGTATAATCCATGACTTTTGAGGGAATGCCTTCTTTTAGGATTACTTTTAATCCTTGTGAAGTAACAATTTCTCTTTCCTGTTTGTTATTTGGGGTGATTCCAGTATTACACCCTACAAAAAGCATTGATAAAATCAATGCATACAAAATAGTTTTTTTCATAAAAATCTCCAATAAGTAAAATTAAAATATGTAATATAAATTACGTATTCGAATGTTACTTGATTGTTCAATCTTTATTCAAGATATTTTTTATAAAACAAACCGAAGTTTGTTGCAAACTTCGGTTTGTTCGTAATGGTTTTAGAGAATTATTATTTTAGAATAAAATTGGAGAGGATTACTTTTAATGTGGCAGAATTTTTACAACCAAAAATAGTTAAACAATTTGACATATCTCGTTTTACAATAGAAAGACTTGTGTTTGTTTTCTGAGCTATTTGCCCATAACTTAGATTCTCTTTGACATACAGTTTTAAAAAAAGAGCTTCACGATTTGAAAGTCCAATTTTTTGTAGATTAACGGATTCCCCTACAGCAGGAAGCTGAATTTCATTTGCAAAATATAATTTAGCATTGATTATTGGCAAAAGAGTATTAAATTTTTTGTTAAAAAAGATAAATCCTGAATAAAAAATAATTAAAAAGAAAATTGTTTCTGCAAATGCCATGCAAAATCTTACGATTCCATAAGGAATTACTGATGGTAGTAAAATCAAAAAAATGACAATTGAAAGGCCAATTAATATTTTCTTTTTATTTATTGAAAAGAATTCTTCAAAATTTATCATAAATATTAATATAAGAAACAAAAATACTCCCAAGGTTTCATGTCCTGTCATTGTTGTAGTAATGATTTGTGGAATAATTATAAAATATTTAAGCAGCTCTAATTTTGGAAATACAAAAAGAACAACGGAGAATAATAAAGTTGTAATATTAACTATAGGAATAAAAATTGTAGGATTTGGAAAATAAGAAACAGCTATAGCTGAATCTTCAAAAAAAAGACTACATAAGGAGCCCACTAGTAGTATAACAATAGCTCCTAAAGAAATAAGACGAATAGGATTTATGTTTTTATTCATCTCTAAATGTTACTTGATTGTTTTTTATTTGTCAATGAAACTATATTTTTGGAAAAATTGTCTTTATTTTTAAAGTTTTTTATGGCTTAGGCACTTGAGCAGGCGGGCGTAGCCCGAGCCACTGGACTGAGGAGCTTTGCGACGAAGGAAGCGGCTGACCGTAAGGGAACTGCGAAAACGCCGACCTTTTGAAAAACGAAGTTTTGAAAAAGGGAAGCCCCAACTTTTGATTTTTTTATTTACAATGCCAAATTGGAGTGGCAAGGGCGTTGGAAAAAGGTTGAGGCTTTGAAAAATCTGGGAGCCAACTTGTGTCGTCGGAAAGTTCTTGATAAAAAAGATATTCAAAATCGTAGGCTTCAATTAAATCTTGAATGTCTAAATCTTCTTCTTTTGAAACTAAACGATTTTCAATTGCTTTTAATGCCTTCTGGCGATGTTCCAGCTTTGTTTTTTCTTCGGCAAACGAAACTGGAGTGTATTGATTCATAAGGGAAATGCAACTTTTTGTGTCGGCGTTTTCTTTGAGCCATTGAAGCACGTCGGCTGTTTCTTGAAATTTTCCTGGCAAAAACAAGTGGCGAATAATTACTCCTTGTTCCATTTTTTCACGAGGTTCGCCATCTTGAGCCCATTCAATTGATTTTGCATTTTTTGGAGATTCCACAGTTTTAATTTTTAAAGGATTGTTTTGAATCATCCATTTGATTGCTTTTTCCGCAACTTGTGGATAATCTGGAGCCAAAAATAAATCTTTAGAAAGTGAAGAAGAAAGTGTTTTTAAATCTGGAAGCCAAATTGTAACAAGACCTTTTAATAATTCCAAAGATTCAACAGTTTCGTAAGCCGATGAATTCCAGCAAAACGGAATTGTAACTCCAGCGTCTTTTGCTGCCCGAATAAATTCTGCCAATTTTGGAATGTGATGGCTTCCTGTTACAATGTTGATATTTTCTGCCCCAGCATTTTGCAAATCAAGGCACATTTTTGTAAATTCTTTTGAATCAACATTGCTTCCGTATCCATTTTGACTAATTTGATAATTTTGACAAAAAGCACAACGCAAAGTGCAACCAGTAATAAAAATTGTACCACTTCCACCAAAAACAGTGACCAAAGGTTCTTCTCCAAAATGAAGTCCAGCGAAGGCAATTTTTAAATCATCAGTTTCCTGACAAAAACCCTTTTGTTTTTGAGTTCTGTTTACGCCACATTTTTTTGGACATTGCATACAATTTTCGTAGTGCTTCATGTTTTATACTATAACAGAAATTAACAAACAAATTAAGTAGGTAGAACAATATGTTTTATTTTACAAAAAAAATAAAATATACTATATTTATAAATCGGAGGTAGCAAAATGTATGCAACAACTGGTATTATTCAGGGAAATACTGTTTTAATTGATGATTCTCTCATAAAGCTCTATAACGGAAAAAAAGTGATTGTTACTGTTTTAGAAGATGATAAGCATTATGATACTATAACTGATGAAAAACTTTTTGCTATTTCAGATTCCCTAATAGATAAAAATATAGAAGCGTATAAGGAACTTGCCAAATGATTTTTTTTGAATTTGAGCAAGTTACTAGAATCCACAGTTCTCTTATTGCAAAAACTGGAGGATTGGAAGGTATTAGAGATAAAAATCTTTTGGATTCTGCATTGAAAGTTCCTTTTCAAACATTTGATGGAAAAGATTTATATCCTGATATTTTTGATAAAGCGACACAATTATGTTTTTCTCTTATTAACAACCATCCCTTTTCTGATGGAAACAAGCGAATAGGGATTCATTTGACACTTCTTTTTCTAAAAATTAATAATGTACAATTAAATTATGTTCAGCAAGAATTAATTGACTTGGGGTTTGGTATTGCATCAAGTAAATTACAAAAAAATGATATAAGAAAATGGTTTGAAAATCATGTTGTAGGCCAGTATTAGTGTAGAATTTTTTTACCCCAACACCAAATAGACTGCTAACAACACCGCCAAAAACAAAATGTTGCACAATGTAAATATTTTGAAAAATTCTAATGTTTTTGAGTTTTCTACGCCTTTAGAATATAGTTTAAAAGAAATTAA